>NZ_JBFRFA010000016.1:0-80927 GCF_052114585.1 Pedococcus sp. 2YAF34 | reverse complement strand
GAGACCAACGAGTGGCTCGAGGGCTACGAGACCCAGCGCGAGAAGTGGGAGAAGCAGTACGCCGAGGCCCACGCCCGCTGGGAGGCCCACAAGGCCCAGGTCGAGGAGGCCACCAAGGCCGACGCCGAGGCTGCGGCCAACGCTGGCGCTGCGACGTCCTACTCGTCCGACTCGGGCTCGTCCTCGTCCGACAGCGACTCGGGCAGCGGCAGCCGTCCGGCCGCCCCGGTCTCCGAGGGCACCCTGGCCTCCGACGAGGCCCTGGCCGCTCTGCGCGAGAAGCTCACCGGCAACTGAGAGTAGCTACCACCTCGGCTCCAGATCCGGGGCCTCACCGCCTTCCTGACTAAGGCAGGCTGAAGAGGGCTTCCCGCGACATCCTGGTAACGCGCCTGGTAACGAACCAGCGATAGAAGTGCAGCACTCAACGACATTGCGGACCACTCTGACCACCCACTACGTGCTCAGATGGTCTGCATCAGCATCATTCGACACCGCCGCGGTGGCACTTTTAATCCGTAGGTTGTGGGTTCGAGCCCCACGGGGCCCACAAACCCGCAGTTCCAGCTCGTCAGGACCGCTGTGACTCGCGGCGCGAGCCCGGAGCAGGCAACAGAGCAGGACAGGATCGATCCTTCTCCACGGGAGCTCAACCAGCCTGCGCGATGCCCGGCGAAGCCCGGCCGCACGGTGCTTGAGTGGAGCATGGAGAACGCATCCTGGGGGGCAGCGGTGACCACCTGGGCCGTGGTCAATCTCGTGAACCTCCTGCAAGCGGTCGGGTTCGCATCCCGGCCCCGTCACGGCATGGCGGTCAACCGAGCCCTGGGCGTGGTGATTGCCGTGCTCGCCGTTCCGGCCACGGTGGCCCTGGTGATCTACGCGCGGGCGCGCAGCCCTTGTGGGCCGGACCCGCCCTCTTCGACCTGTTCGTCATCTTCATGCTCGCCGTGGACTACGTCCGGCCAGTGGAGTTTCGGCGCCCTGCCAAGCCGGCCATCCTCGCGCCGTACCTCCTGCGGTTCTTCGGCAGCATCCTGGTGATGGGCCTGTCGATGTACGAGCTGAACCGTGGCCTCTGGCTGGTCACCGTCGGCACGTCCGCGACGCTCCTGGCCAGCATGGCGGTGGCCATGCGCCGCGGAGAGGGTTGAGCACCTCCTCGCCGTATGTCAGCCAGACCGGTCGAGTGGCCGAGAGCGCGACAGGCTTTGTGGCCAGCCCTCAGAAACCGGGTCCGGGCCCCGTCCAGCTCGGTCCGCCGTGGATCTTCGGCACGTTCGGGTCCTCGTCGCCGTGCTCGTCCGCCCACCTCTCCTGCGGGGTCCGATGGTCGTGGTGACGAGCGATGACACCTCTGACGGCGAGCGTCAGGAAGGCACCGGCGCCCAGGACGAACAGGGCGGTGAAGAGGATCGGTACGAGGACGTCCATTGGGCTGCCTAGAACGATCCGCCGCTGATACCGGTGGTGCTCCCGGCGCTCATGGCACCGGGTCCGGTGACGTTGCCACCCGGACCGGACTCGCGCTCCGTGTGGCAGCGACCACACCGTACGTAGCGCTGGCCGTCGTCGGTGTGCGCCCACTCCCAGGTGTGGTGGAGGTTCGTCCGGCACAAGAACGGCCTGCGTCGCGCTGAGCTCGCCATCGGGTGCCCCTCCTCATCGATGTCACCACGGTACGGCGCTGTGCGCCTCCCAGCACCCCACTCGCCGGATCACGTCTCTGCGCGAGGGGGCCGGGGCGCCGTCCCGGGAGGACACTGTCCTTCGCGGTCGCCACGAGAGGAGTCGTCATGTCGATGCCATCATCCGAGCTGCCTCCAGGCACCACGCCCGCGGCGCCGGCGTCAGGGCCGGAGACGGTGCCGGCGGGCGTCCGCGTACAGATCCTCGCAACCGAGCACTGGAGCCTGCCTCGGCATGAACCGGCTCCGGGCTGCCTACCTCGAGATCGACCCAACCCTCGCGCCGTACTTCGTGACGTCGCCCCACGATGACCAGCCGGGGCTCATGCACACCTACCTCATGGGCTGGCCGCGCCGGACGTTCAGCCATGTCATCGCGAGCACCAGCATCTTCCTCACGGTGTTCAACGCCGTCGTCGCCGGGACCCTCTCCGCACTCGTCGCGGGCGCCTCCGACGCGCCCGCGGCCGTCGTCGCGGTCGTCGGCGCGGTGGTGGGCATCGGTTTCGTCGCCGGGCAGCTGGTGGTCGGTCGGCGGTCCTTCGGCACCATCCGCCAGGCGTCCCACTTCCCGACACCCTCCCCGGACCGCGTCCAGGAGGCACAGGGAGTGGTCTCCCCTAGTCCTCCTGGGGACGTCCCGTCACTCGCACCAGCGCGGCCACCTCACCGGCGTGGGGGAACACGTTGTTGTGCGACCCGGGGAGCACGACCACCCGGGTCGGGCCGCCGGCCCCTGCGGCGAGCTCATCCAGCCACCCCCGTGGCGCGAACGCGTCCCCCTCACCCGCGGTGAGGGTCAGCGGCAGCTCGAGCGACGCGACCCTTGCCTCGGGCCGGTGGCGCAGCCCCGACAGGACGATCCGTATGACGTCGGTGCGCACCCGTGCGAGGTCCCGCACCACGACCAGCTCCCGCGGGGTGTCCTTCCGGTAGGCCCTGAGCGCCGCCGGCGCGAGCCTGCGCAACCGTCGCTGGCCCGGCTCGAACGTCGGCCCTGCCATGACCAGTCCGTCGACCTGGACCGAGGGCGCGACGGCCAGCACCGTCTCGAGCGCGACCTGGGCTCCGGTGGAGTGCCCGAAGACGACCACCGTGCCGAGGTCGGCCTGCCCGAGCCACTGCGCCCCGGCCTCGGCGAGCCCGTGGATGGTCGGCGTCACGCGGCCCCGCCGCCTGCGGAAGGCCAGGGCATCGAACACCACGACCTGAGCGCCACCCGCGGCGAGGGCGCGCGCCAGCGGGAGGAGGTATCGCGGCAGGCCGAGACCGGGGAACATCACGACGCTGCGGTCCATGCCACCCGTGGCCGGGGAGAACACGGCACCCGTGGGCGGAGAGAACCAGAGGGACCGCACCGGACCTGCCGGCAGTCGGTGCCAGCGTTCGCGCTCCACGACATCGGCGACACCGTCGCGACCTACCCCTGCCACCGGCCACCCCTCTCGGGGCCAGACTCGCACACCGCGGTGCAGACTGGGCTCGTGAGCAACGTCGAGACCGACCCGCAGGAGACCGTCTGCACCGACGCCCCCGACGACGGGGCCGGCGCCGCGGCAGCGGTGGAGGTCCTCGAGCCCCGCGACGTCCCCCTCGGCGGCCCGCGGGCAATGACGGTGCGGCGCACACTCCCCCAGCGGCAGCGCTCCATGATCGGCGCGTGGTGCTTCGCCGACCACTACGGGCCGGACGACGTCTCCGCGACCGGTGGCATGGACGTCCCACCTCACCCCCACACGGGCCTGCAGACGGTGAGCTGGTTGTTCGCCGGCGAGGTCGAGCACCGCGACAGCCTCGGGACCCACTGCCTGGTGCGGCCCGGCGAACTCAACCTCATGACCGGCGGGTTCGGCATCGCCCACTCCGAGCTCTCCACGCCGGGGACGACGACGCTGCACGGCGCCCAGCTCTGGGTGGCCCTCCCGCAGGCGTACCTCGACGCACCGAGGCAGTTCCAGCACCACGTCCCCGAGGCCGTGCGCGTCGAGGGCGCCACCCTCCGGGTCTTCCTCGGCTCGCTCGCCGGCCAGGTCTCCCCCGTCGAGACGTTCACCCCGCTGCTGGGCGCGGAGCTGGTCCTCGACCCCGGCGCAACCGTCACGCTCGACGTCGACCCCGGCTTCGAGCACGGCGTCCTCGCCGACAGTCCCGGCATGGCCGTCGAGGGGACCCCGGTCGCCCGTGCGGCCCTCGCCTTCCTCCCTACCGGCCGCAGCGCCCTGCGCCTCGCCAACGACGGCGACGAGCCGGCGCGGGCCCTCCTGCTCGGCGGGATGCCGTTCGAGGAGGAGGTCGTGATGTGGTGGAACTTCGTGGGGCGCAGCCACGAGGACATCGTCGCGGCCCGCGAGGCGTGGATGGCCCACTCCGAGCGCTTCGGTGAGGTGGAGGGGTATGAGGGCCCGGTGCAGCACCTGCCGGCGCCCGTGATCCCGGGCGTGCGGATCCGCCCGCGCAGCAACGCATCTCGCGGCCCCCGAGGCTCGTGAGACGCTCGGGTCGCACATACATCGCTGCGCTCGGCGTGGGTGTGCTGGTCGCTGCCATTGCCGTCACCGCATACGTCCTCACACCGCGCACCGAGGGCGTCAACGGCGACTGGTCGGCGCGGTCCGTCGGCGGCACCGTGGTGGCCGGGCGCGCCCTCGTGGCTGGCGGCAACACCGCCCTGGACCTGCGCACCGGCACGCGGGTGACGCTGGGTTCGGTCACCGGCGGCACGCCGTACATCGCCGACGAGCGGCTCGTCATCGCCGGCCCCGGACGCCTCGACTCCGTACGGCTGGACGCCTCGGCGCGCTGGACCTGGCGCGCGCCGGCGGGCACCACCCCCGTCCCCCTCGCCGCGAGCGCGGGCACCACCATGGTCGCGACCTGCCCGGCCACGGGCGCCCACGCTCGCTGCCGCCTCGTGGGCCTGGACGCGAAGGGCCACCAGGCGTGGCAGTCGACCGGTGCCGTCCTGGTCGGCAAGGCCCCGGCCGCCGGCTCGAGCGGGTCACCGGGCGCGAGCACCGCGCCCGCGTCGCCAGCCGGCGGTCTGCCCCGCGCGCACGCCGAGCCGGTGGAGGGCGGCGGCCTGCTGGTCACCGACCCGGTCACCGGCCGCCAGGTCCTGCTGCCGGGGTCGACCTTCCTCGCCGTGCCCGACGGGCCGGTCGTGCTGTTCGTGGTCCAGGACGGGCAGTGCGTGGTGTCTGCCACGACCGGGGCCGAGCCCGTGTGGACGAGGGTGCTCGGTCCGTGCCCCGGCGGCCGGCTGCCACACCTGTCCGTCGCCGTCGGGTCGGTCCGGCTCGACTGGCCCGGCAAGTCCCGGGCCCTCGACCTCGCCACCGGGAAGGACACCGCCGCCACGCCGCCCCCCGGACGGGGCGAGCTCGCCCGGGCAAGCGGCCTCGTCGCCACCCACCGCGACCTCCCGGTCCGCACCGACCCGCTGCACTGGGGCGACACGCTCCACGCCATCGAGCTCCGTACGGCCCGGAGCAGCCCGGACGCCGACCCGGTCGCGCGCATCGTCTCCTCCCACCCGCTCGACCTCCTGCTGCTCGAACCCCGGGCCGTGGTGGTGCGCGACGGCGACCAGGTCGTGCGCTACACGCTCGACCGGACATCGGCCACACTGGAGCCATGAGCCCCGACGCCGGCCGGCCGGCCGCGAGACGCCCGTTCCTCGTGCCGTTCGTCCTCGGCCTCTGCACGCTCATCCTGGTCCGGGAAGGCCTGCCGCGACTCTTCCACGGCATCAGCTACTGGGTGGTCTTCATCGCAGGCCTGGCCGTCGGCTGGGTCGTCTTCACCGTCACCGAGCGCCTGCTCGTGCGACGAGCCGCCCAGCGCGAGAACGGAACCCGCCCATGAGCGCCACGAACGGTCACACCCCCACACCGACCGGTCCCGTGCTGGTCACCGGCTGCTCGTCGGGCATCGGCGCGGCCACCGCCGACCTCCTCGTCAAGGCCGGGCACACCGTCTACGCCACCGCCCGCCGCACGGGGACCGTCGACGAGCTCGAGGCGGCCGGTGCGCGCGTCCTGCCGCTCGACGTCACCTCCGAGCAGTCGATGGTCGACGCGGTGGGCGCCATCGAGGCCGAGCACGGACGCGTGGGCGCGCTCGTCAACAACGCCGGGTACGGCGAGTACGGCACCATCGAGGAGACCGATCTCGACAAGGTGCGGAAGATGTTCGAGACCAACGTCTTCGGGCTCTCGCGCCTCACCCAGCTGGTCCTGCCCGCGATGCGCGCGGCGGGCGCCGGGCGCATCGTCAACATCGGGTCCATGGGTGGGCGCTTCACCTGGCCCGTCGGCGGCTACTACCACGCGACCAAGTACGCGGTGGAGGCCATCACCGACGCCCTGCGCAACGAGGTGCGCCCGTTCGGCATCCACGTGAGCCTCATCGAGCCGGGCCTCATCCGCACGGGCTTCGAGGACACTGCCATGGGCTCCGACGCCGCGAGCACCGACCCGGACTCCCCGTATGCCGCGCTGCTCGCCGCGAGCGCGAGCGCGACGGGCAACGGCTACGCCAACCCGGTGCTCGCCACGGGGCCCGAGTCGGTCGCCCGGGTCGTCCTCAAGGCCGTGGAGTCCGGGCGACCGCGCTCGCGCTACGTCGTCACCCCCGCGGCCCGCGCGATGATCGCGGCCCGCACCCTCGGCGGCGACCGCGTGTGGGACGGCATCGTCCGGCAGCAGTTCAAGGCCTGACCCGCACCCGCGCCTAGACTCGGGGCGTGCAGTTCCTCAACGGTCTCCAGCCCCAGCTCGACCTGACCTACGACGACGTGTTCATGGTCCCGAGCCGCTCCGACGTCACGAGCCGCCTCGACGTGGACCTCGCCTCGGCCGACGGCAGCGGCACGACCATCCCCCTCGTCGTCGCCAACATGACGGCCATCGCGGGCCGCCGCATGGCCGAGACCGTCGCGCGTCGCGGGGCGCTCGCGGTCATCCCGCAGGACATCCCGGTCGACGTGGTCACCGAGGTCACCTCCTGGGTCAAGCAGCGCCACCTGGTCCACGACACCCCGATCACCCTCCACGTCCACGACACCGCCGGCGCTGCCCTCGGGCTGCTGCCCAAGCGCGCCCACGGTGCGGCCGTGGTCGTCGACGAGTCGGGCAAGCGCCCCGTCGGCGTGGTCACCGAGGCCGACCTCACCGGCGTCGACCGGTTCACCCAGGTCGGAGAGGTCATGTCGGCGCACCCGGTCCTCGTGACCGACGGCACCGACCCGGAGGAGGCCTTCGACCTCCTGACCACCACCCACCACCACGTCGCCCCGGTCGTCGACGATGCCGGCAACCTCGTCGGCATCATCACCCGTTCCGGCGCCCTGCGTGCCCGCCTCTACACGCCCAACACCGACGACCAGGGCCGCCTACGCATCGCGGCCGCGGTCGGCATCAACGGCGACGTCGCCGCCAAGGCGAGCGCCCTCCTCGACGCCGGGGTCGACCTGCTCGTCATGGACACCGCGCACGGCCACCAGGAGAAGATGCTCGACGCCCTCAAGGCCGTCCGCGCCCTCGACCCGCAGGTGCCCGTCGTGGCCGGCAACGTCGTCTCCGCGGCCGGGGTGCGCGACCTCGTCGAGGCCGGCGCCGACATCGTCAAGGTGGGTGTCGGGCCGGGCGCCATGTGCACCACCCGGATGATGACGGCCGTCGGACGCCCGCAGTTCTCGGCGGTCCTCGAGTGCGCCGCTGAGGCACGCAACCACGGCAGGCACGTCTGGGCCGATGGCGGCGTACGGCACCCTCGTGACGTCGCCCTGGCCCTGGCCGCGGGCGCCTCCAACGTCATGGTCGGCTCGTGGTTCGCCGGCACCCTGGAGAGCCCCGGCGACCTCTACACCGACGAGCGCGGCCGCCGCTACAAGGAGTCGTTCGGCATGGCCTCGAGCCGCGCGGTCCGCAACCGCACCGCCAGCGACACGGCGTACGAGCGGGCCCGCAAGGCGCTCTTCGAGGAGGGCATCTCCTCGGCGCGGATGTTCATCGACCCGGCCCGCCCCAGCGTCGAGGACGTCATCGACCAGATCGTGGCGGGGGTGCGGTCGAGCTTCACGTATGCGGGGGCACGCACCGTCGAGGAGTTCGCCGAGCGTGCGATCGTCGGGCTCCAGAGCACCGCGGGGTTCGCCGAGGGCCGACCGCTGCACACGTCCTGGTGAGCAGGGGCTCCACCCGTGGTTGCCACCGTCACCCCGTTGTCGGCCCCTGTCGAGCCCGACGAGGCGCTGCGGCGGATCGCGTTCCTGCTGGAGCGGGAACGAGCCGGCACCTACCGTGTCGAGGCCTTCCGCAAGGCCGTCGCCACGGTCCGGGAGACGCCTGACGACGAGCTCGCCCAGCGGGCCGAGGCCGGCACGCTGCAGGCCCTGCCCGGCATCGGGAAGTCCACCGCCGGGGTCATCGCCGAGGCCGTCGTCGGGGAGCTGCCCGCCTACCTGGAGACGTTGCAGGACAAGGCGAAGCCGCTCGTCGAGGGCGGCGAGGACCTGTTCGCCGCCCTGCGCGGCGACTGCCACTCGCACTCCAGCTGGTCCGACGGCGGGAGCCCCATCGAGGAGATGGTCCTGACGGCCGTCGAGCTCGGCCACGAGTGGCTGGTGCTCACCGACCACTCGCCCCAGCTGCGGGTGGCGAACGGCCTGACGGTCGAGCGGCTGACGAAGCAGCTGAAGGTGGTCGACGCCGTCAACGCCTCGCTCGGCGACGGCTTCCGGCTGCTCAAGGGCATCGAGGTCGACATCCTCGACGACGGCTCCCTCGACCAGACCGAGGAGATGCTGGGGCGGCTCGACCTCGTGACCGCCAGCGTGCACTCCAAGCTGCGCATGAACGCCGCGCCCATGACCCGTCGCATGGTGGCCGCCGTCTCCAACCCGCGCGTCAACGTCCTGGGCCACTGCACCGGCCGGCTCGTCGAGGGTGGCCGGGGCAAGCGCCCGCAGTCCGAGTTCGACGCCCGGGCCGTGTTCGAGGCCTGTGCGGAGCACGGCACGGCGGTGGAGATCAACAGCCGCCCGGAGCGGCAGGACCCCCCTGACGACCTGCTCGCCCTCGCCGTCGACATCGGCTGCCTGTTCGCCGTGGACTCCGACGCGCACGCCCCGGGCCAGCTGGAGATGAAGGCCTACGGGTGCGAGCGCGCCGAGCGGCTCGGGGTGCCGTGGGACCGGATCGTGACCACCTGGGACGTCGACCGCCTCCTCGAGTGGACGGGGAGTGCGTCGTGACCCACCCCGTCCTGCGCGTCGACGAGCACTCGCCGCTCGCACCGTTCGAGCAGGTCCGCGACCAGCTGGGCGACCTGATCGCCACCGGTGGCCTGGCCGAGGGCGAACGCCTGCCCACCGTCCGGGGACTCGCCACCGAGCTGGGCCTCGCGGCGGGCACCGTGGCCCGCGCCTACAAGGAGCTCGAGGCAGCCGGCCTCGTCACGACCCGCAGCCGCGCCGGCACGGTCGTCGCCCCGCAGTCCCAGTCGTCGGAGGTGGCCCTCCGGACGGCTGCGCGGGCCTTCGCGACGACAGTCGTCGACGTCGGGATGGACGACCAGACCGCCCTCGACGCGGTGCGCCAGGCTCTGCGTGCGGCCCGGACGGGCACCGGTTCCTGAGCGTCCGAGGCCCGCTGCAGGCTGCCCCGGCGGCTCGCTCGGACCCCGTTTTGGAGATCGCGGCAGTCACCCCCTATGCTTTCCGAGTCCTCGACGGATCCGCGCCTGGCGCTAACGGCGGGGGGCCGTTGAACCGGTCCCCATCGTCTAGCGGCCCAGGACCCCGCCCTTTCACGGCGGTAGCACGGGTTCGAATCCCGTTGGGGATACGCACCACCAGCACGACATGCACCACCCAAGGCCCCGTAGCGCAGTTGGTTAGCGCGCCGCCCTGTCACGGCGGAGGTCGCCGGTTCGAGCCCGGTCGGGGTCGCTCGAGAACGAAAGAGGCCCACACGAGAGTGTGGGCCTCTTTCGCGTCTGCGGACTGCGGTCACTCGCTGACGGTGATGACGACCTTGCCTCGGACGTGGCCCCCGGCGCTCACGGTGAAGGCGTCGGCCGTCTGCGCGAGGGGGAAGACGTCGGCGACGGGCACGGTGAGCTTGCCCTCGTCCGCCAGGTCCGCGAGCGCGGCCAGGTCCTCGGCATCGGGACGCACCCACAGGTACAGCCCGCTCTCGTCGGCGACCTCACCCTCGACGACGGACCCGTGGCGCCCGCTGTCGGCAAGCACCGCCTTGGTCACGTCCAGCACACCGCCCACGAAGTCGGTCACGACGTCGACGCCCTCGGGCGCCAGCGCACGCACTCGCTCGGCCAGCCCGTCGCCGTACGCCACGGGCTCGGCACCCAGCTGGCGCAGGAACTCGTGGTTCTTCTCGGACGCGGTGCCGATGACGCGGGCGCCGAGGGCCTTGGCGATCTGGACGGCGAGGATCCCCACCCCACCGGCAGCCGCGTGGACGAGCACGGTCTCGCCGGGCTTCGTGCCGAGCCTGGTGAGCAGCTGGTATGCCGTGAGGCCGGCGAGTGGCAGGCCCGCGGCCTGGTGCCAGTCGAGGGCCTTCGGCTTCTTCGCGACCGTGCGGACGGGGGCGGCGACGAGCTCAGCGTAGGTGCCGGCGTGCACCCAGTCCTTGCGGGCGTAGGCCATGACCTCGTCGCCGACCTCGAACTCGGGGGTGTCGAGGCCGACCTTCTCGACGACGCCGGAGACGTCCCAGCCCGGGATGGCGGGGAGCTCGACGTTCATCATGGGGTCGAGGTAGCCGGCGACGACCTTCCAGTCGACCGGGTTGACCGAGGCGCTGCGCACGCGGATCAGCACCTCACCGGGACCGACCTTGGGCTCCGGGACGTCGGTGAGGGTGAGGACGCTGGGGTCGCCGTACTCGGCGTAGGTGACGGCCTTCATGCTCGGGACAACCGGCGCGCGTGCGGCCCCATTCCGGTTCGCGCCTCGATGTGAGGAGGGTCGCCCGGATCGGCTATGATCCTGCAGTCGCGACGGTCCGCCACGGGCTACGGCCCCAGGATCGCCGCGAACTGCATGTCCGGACTCCGGGCATGCATCAGCACCACCCACGGCCAGGTAGCTCAGTTGGTACGAGCGTCCGACTGAAAATCGGAAGGTCGGCGGTTCGACCCCGCCCCTGGCCACCACAAGCCCGCAGGTCAGAGCACTGGCCCGCGGGTTTCGTGCTTCCCGGGGGTCGCTCCTGCTAACGCTCTTTCTTGCGGCGGGCACTTCGCCAGTATGGGAACCGTGCAGTCGTCGGCGCGACCGGACTGCGGGACTTCCGGACGTCATGGGAGTCGCTGCTCGTAGCGTCGTAGCGTCGGATGCGGGGGGAAGGTGGTTCGCGTGGTTTCGTCAGTTCGGACCCATCCGCGCCGTAGGTAGAAGCGGGTAGCGCGCGTGTTCTCGTCGAAGACTCTCAGAAAGATCTCTCGGTGCCCTTTCGCCCTCAGGTGCTCCAGAAGCTCCGTATGAGCGAGACCGGCGAGCCCAGTGCCCCAGGTCGAGACAGCCGTACCGAAGTGCAAGAGCTCATCAGCTCGCGTCGCGGCGAATCCAGCCACTCGTCCGGCGTCGTTGATGACGAAGCAGTCAACATCGGGGTCAGCGATCTCACGCTTCCACCCCTCACGAACCTGGTGCTCAGGGAAAGGATGCGTCTTCTGCGGGAAGATATGGCCGAGGCTCGCGACCGCGCCCTCTCGCTGCACTGCGATCAGGGTCTCAAGGTCTGCCAAGTTAAGTGGCCTTATGACGGACATACCTCGAGCCCTTCCGCGCGACAGTTGACCGGGAGATTTGATCGGCTCGGCGCGACCCGCCGGGGGCCGCGATGCTGTCAAGAGTCGAGCTGGTGGGTCGCGGGTGGTGACGAGCCGAGTGCGCCGTGTGCTCGGCCAGCGAGATAGAGCTGCACGTTCTTGGCCACCTGCTCGAGTGGTTTCGGTGGTAGGTAGGCGTGGGCGCCCGCATCGAGCAAGCGGCCGACGGGACCCGGCATGTCGAGGTCGAACTCGGGGTCGAGGATCTCGGTGACGATGATCTGTGCGTGCGGGAAGAGCAGGGTCCAACGGTGTGTGAGCTGAGGGCTGTGGGCACAGGTGAGAACGACATCGGCGGTGTCGGGGGCGTCGTGGAAATCGAGGATGACCCAGTCCAGGCCGAAGGATTGGCGCAGTAGGTCGCGTGCAGGACTGCTGAGGCGCATCGTCGTAGCGAGGACCTTGGTGCCCTCGCGCAGGTCGCTGTGCTTGGTCGCAGGGGCGGGGACGATGGTGCCCTCGAGAACTGCGGAGGAGTACGTGATGGTGCCGATGGTCTGCCCGTCGCGGCGAAGGAGCACCGGTCCGGAGGTTGCCAGGCTTTCCACCCATGCCCGCAGACCGGGCTCGAGGTGGTCGAGGTCGACGACGGCAGGAACGGTCATGGCGACTCGAGGGCGAAGAACAAGAAGCAGATGAAGCGGCGACCCTCAGGGGGTAGGAGCTCGGTGGGAGTGTCCAGGTCCGCAGCAGGCTCGGTGGCACTGGTGATGACGAGGCCGGCGTCGAGGAACGCGTTGATGACGTCCTGCAGGGGTCGGTGCCAGTAGGTGAGGGTGAACGTGGCGCCGTCGTGCTCGTAGTCCTCGGAGTACCGGGTCAGGGCGAAGTAGTCCTCGTCCTGGTAGCAGAACGCGTAGACGAAGGGGTGGATGATCGATACCACCAGCCGCCCACCGGGCTTGAGCACACGGCGCAGCTCCGCAAGGGCTGGTGCCCAATCCTGCACGTAGTGCAGAGCCAGTGAGCAGGTGACGATGTCGAACTCATCGTCGTCGTATGGAAGCGGTGCGGAGAGGTCGACGACCTGGACCTCGGAGTCGCTGCCGAGGCGGTCCGCAGCGATGTCGATCATCGCGGGGCTGAGGTCGAACCCTGCCACGACGGCGCCGTGGTCGCGCAGCGCCACCATGAGAGGTCCGTGGCCGCAACCTGCGTCCAAGACCCGTTTTCCCCTGACGTCCCCGGCGAGGCGGAGCATCTCGGGTCGGGCGTACCAGGCGTTGAACAGGCTGTTGTCGTTGGCGGCGGCGTACGTGGCCGCGAAGTCGTCGTAGTCAGGGGCGCTCGAGGTGACGGCGTCGGTGCTGGTCATTGCTGCTGCTCCTTCTGGGGTCCGTTCGTGGTGGCGGCGATGTCCTGGACGAGGGCGGCCATGACGACTCCGTAGTAGGCGCGGCGCTCCACGCCGTCATCGACGTCGTTCAAGGTGCGGGAGGTGTCGGTCCAGCGGTCGAGGAGCTCCGCGAACTCGCGGCGCATCTGCTGGAGTTCGGTGTCGCTGAGGCGCACCGCGAAGTCGTCGCTGATCGTGCGCTGCTGGCCGCTGGGGAGGTCGGCGGGGGCCGGTGGCTCCTGGATGGCGCGATGGAGCGCGAGCACGTGGCCTTCGGCGACGCGGCGAAGGACGCCTACCGCGGCCTCCCCGCCTTCGAGCTGCCGCATCGCGTCGAGGTCGATCTCGAAGCCTCGGTCGGACGTCATGCGCCACCAGCGTTCCCGCCCGTTCTCGGACCGCTCCGGGTTCACCTCGATCAGCCCGTACTTGGCCAGCTGTCGCAGATGGAAACTGACCGAGTTCGCCGGCTCGCCCAGAGCAGTGGCCAGATCCACGACGCGAGCCGTCCCCCGCCGCGACAACTCGCCGAGCAGTCTCATTCTCAGCGGATGCGTGACCGCGAGGACCGCTTTGGGGTCGGAGATCCTCGTGGGGGACATGCGTGGAGAGTCGTCGGACACGAAGCCCACGATGCCGTGCACGCAGCGAACACGCAAGTAGATTTGCGCAATTTTACTTGCGATTAGTCGAGGGGGCGCCGATGTGATCACAGCGGGCCACCTCTGAGCGCAATGAGTTCGGGTCTGGGAACCACCGGCCCCAGCGGGGCGTCCCTTCGGCATGACGACACGCACCCTCGCGCTCCGGTGCTCCGCCCTCTCGGCGCTGCTGGTCGTGCTGACCGGATGTGGCGGCGCTCTGACACACCTGCCCAACGAACCCGTGAGCCCGGTGGCGCCCCGGTCGGTCGACTCGGGCGGCCAGGCGTTCTCGCTCTACACGCATTGCGGGATCGACGAGCTGCAGGTCGACGGCAGGTTCTACGAGCGTGTGGGCGGGCTCCTCGACGACGGCAGCGGCAACCCACCCAGGGGATGGGACAACCCGTACCAGGCAGGCCGGGTCACCCGCAGCGGAAGCGTCATCATCTTCTCCGACGACAAGGGCCATCGAGAGCGGTTCGAGCTGCGGCGGGGCGCCACCGCCTTCACCCGCACCTGCTCTTGAGTGCAAGACCTCACCGGCCGCCTGAGCATCAGGGCCCTTCGGCCCTGAGTCGGTCCACCCCGACCGACCTACGGTGGCCGGATGGACGTCCAGGAACTGCTGTCGAAGGTCACCAGTGACCTCTCCGTGAAGCGTGTGTTCGGCGAACCCATCGAGCACGACGGGACGCTGATCGTGCCGGTTGCCCGTGTCCGCGGAGGGGCGGGCGGGGGCACCAGCACGGCCGAGGCCAACGAGGGGTCGGGGGGTGGAGGCGGGGTGGACGCGCGACCGATCGGCGTCTTCGTCGTCAAGGGGCCCGACGTCTCGTGGCAGCCGGCACTCGACGTTACCCGCGTCGCGATCGGTGGGCAGGTCCTCGCGATCGTGCTCTTCCTCGTGCTGCGGTCGGTCCTGCGCCGTCACTGACCCGGCCTGATCAGCCGGTGGCGGTGCCCGGGCGCGAGAGGACGGGGCCGGTGCCGTCGGACCGGTAGGCAGGGTGGCGGCTGCCGGTGCGGCGGGCCACCACGAGGTGGCCGCCGAGGAAGCCCGAGAGCCCGGTGACCGCGGTGCCGGCGAGCTTGAGCGCCAGGCCGAGGCGCGGTGACCGCTCCTGCGTGGCGTACGAACCCGCATACAGGCCCAGGGCCAGGACGTTGAGCGTCCCGTGCGCCGACGCGACCCTGGTTTCCGGCCGCGAGGTCTGCCGCCACTCCGCCAGACCCGTGGCGGCGGCTGGCGCGGCAGCGGCCAACCCGGCCGCCAGCAGGCGCCGGGAGGCTGGGCGGTCCTTGCCGTGACCCAGCAGGTCGAGGGCCAGGCTCGAGGTCCAGAACCCGATCGGCAGGTCGGTCAGGAACGGGTGCAGAGCATGCCCCACGTCCCGCCCCAGCAGGATCCGCTGCAGAGGCTCCCTCCCGGCGGGTGACGCCAGACCTGCCAGGGCCGGGGCGAGGCGGTCCAGCGCGGCGGTGCGCTCCAGCTGTTGCACCAGGCGCACGAGCAGCGGCGCCCCGACGGTGACCGACGGGGTGGAGTCGGGAAGGTGGTCGGCGGTCGCGGAGGTCATGCCCGGCCAGTGCCCCCGGACCGCACCCGCCAAACCCGTCACTCCCGCGGGGTGATCCGCAGCGCCGGCATGGGCTGCGGCGCCTTGTGGCCGAGGCGCTGGGTCTCCGGGACGCCGGTCGGCGAGGCGCCGGCGAGCGCCGCGACCGCAGTACGGGCGCGACGGCGCTGCGTCTGGTTCTCCCAGTTGTACGACGGCGCGCCACCCACCGGCAGGTCGAGCAGGTCCTTGAACGAGTGGGTTCCGTCCGGGTGGCTGCCGGCCGGGCCGAGGGCCCGCTCCACCTGTCCTCCGGCCACCTCCACCAGTGACAGGCTGGTACGCAGCCGCAGCCACCGGTGGTTCTCCCAACCGGTCCAGCCGTTCTCCCCGGGCAGCGAGAACCGCTCCCGCAGGACCTGGCCGGCCAGCTGACCCCGGCGCGCGAGCGCCGCGATCCGGGAAGGCGGCATGGCGAGGTTCATGCCGCCCTCCTCGGGCGACAGGCTGACGTGGGCGATCCGGTCGCGGAAGCCCGGCAGCGGCAGCTGGAGCAGGTCGTTCCAGTTCTGCATGGTGTCCAGGATCGCCTTGGCGAAGCCCGGCAGCGTCGGCCCCGCCGCGTCGAAGAGGTTGGGCGCCTGCGCGCGGCCCGCGCCGTTGCCGATCGGCAGGTAGACCGAGCTCGACTCGTCACCGGGAACGGGCGGGTGCGCCGGGTGGTGCGGTCGCAGGTTGACGCCGAACGTCGGCCGCGTCGGGGCGAAGCTGTCGAAGAAGTGGATGGGGAAGTTGCTCGTGATCCCGCCGTCGGAGAACCACACCCGGTCGGCACGCAGCGAGACTCCTTCGGCCCGCAGCCGGCGGACCGCCTCGCGCACGACCGCATCCTCGGAGACCAGGTCGCCCGGGGCGGCGTCCGCCTCGGTCGCCTGGTCGGTGGCGACCGCCATGAGGGCGGCGCTGATGCGGTCGAGCGGTTCGGTGTTGGTGGCCCGGTCCACCGCGTGCAGCGGCACGGCGCTGATGAGGACGGGGAACGACAGGCTCATGCGGGCCGCCACCACGACCGGCACGTCAGCTGCCGCGGGGAAGGGCACGAGGGGGGCCAGCAGCTCGTCGGCCACCCGGCGGCGCCGGCGGTCGGTGGGCGAGCCGCCCACCGGGGCGGGGTGCGCCAGCACCCAGTCGACCACTGCCGGGGGGAAGAGCCGCCGCAGCTCCCCCGGGTCGACGTAGAACCCGACGGACTCGAACGGCATGCGGTAGGGACGGCTGCGGGTCACGCACGTCGTCATCACCTCGAGGTTGATCGCCGGCGACTCGGGACGAGCCGTGCCCGCGATGCGAGGCGCACCGGGTCCGGCCCAGAGGTGCCCGAACGTCAGCGGCCCCCTCTCCGCCGCACCCGACGCCGCACCCGACGCCGCACCGGACCGCAGGCCGGCCGCCCGGTCGAGGAGGTCGGTGAGCCAGGGCGTCAGCGCGGCGCTGCCCTCGAACCCGTCGCCCTCCATACCGCTGCACAACCCGTAGAGGTTGTCGGGCACGTCGCGCAGGAGCACCCGGCCGAGCACCCAGACCGTCCCGGCCAGCAGTCCGACCAGGAGGAGCAGCCAGCCGAGCACGCCCACGAGCGTCGTCGCCCAGGTCCCCGCCCCGGAGACCCCGACAGCGACCACGACCGCCACGAGGACCAGCACCGCGACACCCAGGGCCACCGGCGCGCGACCGACCAGGCGCCCGACCCCCGCACCCAGGACGACGGCAGCCACCACGGCGAGCAGCCCCCAGGCCGCGCCGGACGCGCCCGCGGCGACCAGCAGCAGCAGGCCCGCAAGCGCCCCCAGGAGCAGGCGCCACCACCCGCCCGCGGCCATGGCGGCAGAGCGGAGGCCACGCAGGGCCAGCCCGGTCCGTGACCCACCGCCACCGCCGCCGAGCGAGGCGACGAACAGGGCGTGCAGGGGCGCGGTACGGCGCTGGGGCTGGAACAGCGTAAAGAGCCGCGACCGCCCCTGGTGCGTGCCACCCAGCACCCCCGGGAGCCCCGCGAGCACCGGGTACCCGGCGCCGGGCCGGTGCCGCCCGTACTCCGCTGCCGCGGCCGCCGCCGCAGCGATCGCCCCCGCCGAGGTGCCACCCACGTTGACCAAGCGGTAGCGGGTCGCGAGGTCGCACACGGCCCACGGGTAGACGATGCCGCTGGTGATGCCGCCCTTCATGACGACGTCGCAGGTGGCGGGAGGGCTCGCGTAGGCCTCGGGCCGGCCGAGCGGCTCGGGGACCGTCAGCGGAGGGTTCTGGTCCGTGCTCATGGGCATCCCCCGGAGGTGCGTCGGCTGGTCGTCCACGCTAGCGGCGGCGGTCAGGTTGTCGGAAGGCTCGCCCGCGTGCAGATGTCTGGTCTCGAAAACGAGTGTTTGACCGTGCTTGGGTGGCGTTGATCGGTGAAGATCTCCCTTGTGCACGATCTCGCCGCCGGGGGGCCCGACCCCCGGGACCTCAGCCGCTGGCTCGTCCAGGCGTCACCGGACGGCCTGTGGGTCTTCGACGAGGAGGGCCGCACGGTCTTGGCGAACGACCGGCTCGCGGCCCTGCTCGGCCGCACACCGGAGGAGATGCAGGGCCTGTCGGTCTTCGAGACCCTCGACCAGCAGGGCAGGGAGGAGTTCCGCCACCACCTGCAGGACCTGCGGACGACGAGCGAGCCGGGCGACAACCTCGAGTGCAGCCTGCTGCGCAAGGACGGCACCCGGTTCTGGGCCCTGGTCAGCCACACCCCGATCCGCGACGACGACGGCGGGCACGTCGGGTGGCTGCACCGCGTCACCGAGTACAGCCACCAGCGCCGGCTGATCGACACCCTCCAGCGGCGCGAGCACCAGCTCGCGGAGGCCCAACGCATCGCCCGGATCGGCAGCTGGGAGTGGGACGTCGCCCACGACGTGGTCACCTGGTCGGACGAGCTCTACCGGATCTACGAGGTCGAGCCGGACAGCAGCCTGGTCCCCGACTACCAGTCGTTCATCGACCACCTCCACCCCGACGACCGCGACGCCGTCGCCGCCGCCATCGGCCAGGCGATGGCCGGTGACGACGTCTTCGAGTTCGACGCCCGCGTGGTCCGCACGACCGGCGCCCTCGCGTGGATCCGGGGTCGCGGGCGTGTGGCGCGAGACGGCGACGGCCAGGTCGTCCGCATGGGCGGCACCGCCCAGGACATCACCGCCAGCAAGGACGCCGAGCAGGCGCTGGCCCTGCTGTCGGCCATGGCCACCGCCGCGAACGGGGCCACCAGCCTGCGTGACGTCGTGCCCCAGATCCTCGTCGACGTGGCCACCCACACCGGCTGGCGCCCCGTCGCGGCCTGCATGGTGGACGACGACGGCAGCCTGAGGCCCGTCGAGGGCGTCCGCGAGGCACCCGAGGCCGACCGCACCGAGGCCCTGCGCCTGACCCGCCTCGCGGTCGGCTCGCGCACCCCCGAGGTGTCCACGACCACCGAGGGCACCATGCTCGTGACCGTCCCCGTGGTCGCCGAGGACCGCACCGCCTGCGTCATCGTCATGGACACCCGGGCGGCGACCGCCCTCTCCGACACCGACGGCGTCACCATGGGTCAGGCCTCTGCCCTCTTCGCCCGGGTCGCGGAGCGCGAGTGGACGCGGGAGCGCCTGGCCCGGGCCCGTGACGACGCCACGGCCGCCTCCGTGGCCAAGTCCGAGTTCCTGGCCACCATGAGCCACGAGATCCGCACCCCGCTCAACGGCGTCATCGGCCTGTCCGAGCTGCTGGGGCGCACCGAGCTGACCGACCGCCAGCGCCGCCTCGCCGACGGGATCGACGCCGCAGGTCGCCACCTCCTGTCCCTGGTCAACGACATCCTCGACCTGTCCAAGATCGAGGCCGGGCGCCTCGACCTCGAGCGGGTCGACTTCGACCCCCGGGCCGTCATCGAGCAGAACAGCACGATCGTCGTGGAGCAGGCGCGGTCCAAGGGCCTTGAGCTCGCGGTCTCCTGCCAGCCCGATCTGCCCCTGGCTGTCCGTGGCGACCCGGTGCGGTTCGGCCAGGTCGTCGCCAACCTGACATCCAACGCGGTGAAGTTCACCGCCAGGGGTGAGGTCGTCGTCCGGGCCTCGGTCGAGGACACCGGTGACGACACAGTGGTCCTGCGCGTCGAGGTCAGCGACACCGGGGCCGGGATGACGCCCGAAGTCCAGTCCCGGCTCTTCACGGCCTTCTCCCAGGGCGACACCTCCACCACCCGCGAGTTCGGCGGCACCGGCCTCGGCCTGGCGATCTCGCGCCAGATCGTGACGGCCATGGACGGCAAGATCGGCGTCAACAGCGAACCCGGGTCGGGCAGCACCTTCTGGTTCACCGCCACGTTCGCCCCGGCCGCCGAGCTGCCCCGCCGGCCCGCTCCCGGCACCGCCGCAGTGGCCGGCCTGCGGGTGCTGGTCGTCGACGACAACGAGACCAACCGGTTCATCCTCGAGGAGCAGCTCGCCGCCTGGAAGGTCGAGGCCGCACTGGCGTCGTCGGGGGTCGAGGGCCTGGGCCTGCTCGACGAGGCCGACCGGCGCGGCGCCCCGTTCGACATCGTCCTGCTCGACTACCTCATGCCCGGCGTCAACGGCGAGCAGTTCGCCCGCATGGTGCGCGGTGACGGCCGGTTCGCCCGGACCCGCATCATCCTGCTGAGCTCCTCGATGGACCTCGACACCGCGGCGCTTGCCGACGCCGGCATCGACCTCTCGCTGACCAAACCCGTCTTCGCCTCGCACCTCTTCGACAGCCTCGCCACTGTCGCGTCGGCGCCCGCGGGCGCCGGCCGCGACAGCCTGCCTGCCCCCCTCGTCGCGCCCCGGCCCGACCCCGAGGTCCCCACCGGTCGGCTCGGCCACGTCCTCGTGGTCGAGGACAACGCGGTCAACCAGATGGTCGCCGTGGGCATCCTCGAGAGCCTCGGGTATGCCGCCTCGGTCGCCGAGAACGGCGTGGTCGGCGTCTCCACCTACCTGGGTGACCCGGACGCCTGCGACGCGATCCTCATGGACTGCCAGATGCCCCAGATGGACGGGTATGCCGCGACACGCGCGATTCGTGCCCGGGAGGACGCCGGTGCGCGCGTCCCGATCGTCGCGATGACCGCTGCCGCCATCGCCGGCGAGCGCGAACGCTGCCTGCTGGCCGGCATGGACGACTTCCTCACCAAGCCGGTCGACGTGGCACTGCTGCGCGCGACCCTGGCCCGGTGGGTCCCCCAGCCGGAGGAGGTCGGGGCGCCCGACGAGCCGTCCGAGGGCACCACGGAGCAGGAGCCGGGCGGCACCGTGGAGCAGGAGGGGGCCACCGTGCCCGATCTCGACCCCGAGGTCCTCGACACCGCCCGGCTCGGTGAGCTGCTCGACCTCGACCCCGGCGACCCGTCGATGCTGCTGCGCTTCATCAGCCGCTTCGGCACCGGCTCGGCCCAGACCATGGCCACGCTCGTGGAGGCGCGGGACGCCGGCCGCGCGCACGAGATGGGCCGGGCCGCCCACGCGCTCAAGGGCAGCGCCGCGAACCTCGGCGCGACCTGGCTCGCGACGGTGTGCAAGCTGCTGGAGGACCTCGGCGACGAGGGCGGGCTCGCCGATGACGAAGCCCTGGCCGCGTTGGCCAGGGCTCGTCAGCAGGCGGTGTCAGCGCTGGAGGAGTACGCCGCCGCCCTCCGTGGTGGGGCCTGAGGACACGCAGGCCCCACCACGGAGGCGGGTCGACCGGTACCGAGCCCGGGGGTGCTCGGCGCGAGCGTGGTCACGCTCGCGCCGCGTGCCGCCCGTCAGACCGCTTCGACGTCCCAGCGCTGGACCGGGGTGGCGAGGTAGCCACCGGTACGGGCTCCGAGGGCCAGCCGCCGGCGCACCTCGCGCATGAGCTCCTCGTTGGACGCGAGGAGAAGGGTCTCGGTGGGGCTCATCGGAGCCATGACGTGCAGGCCGCAGCCCTCGGCAGCCCGCAGGACGATCTCGCGGACCGGCACGGAGAGCGCCCGGGCGAGGGCCAGCATGTCCTCACCCTCGGGCCAGCCGGCCAGCACCGGGGAGTCGAGGATCGTGGCGAGCATCCACTCGTCGATGTCGGTGCGCTCGGCGAGGACGGCACGGTTCCACCCGAGCAGGTTCATCTGGTCCTGCACGAAGACGCCGAGGCTGTTGGTCACTGGTCACTCCTTGGTTTCACGTGCGCAAGTTACGTGATGATGAAACAGGGATGGGGGATGTTGAATGGTCGGACTTTGCCAACCCTTGAAGGTCCGGTCCCCCGTTCGGGTGAGCGCGGCTAGTCCGTCCTCCAAAGCCCCAGCTCGTCGAGCACCTCGTCGGTGTCGGCACCCGGTTCGCGCGCCGGTTCGCCCGGTCGTCCGGGCGTCGCCGAGAACCTCGGTACGGCGCCCGGCTGGTGGGCGGCGGGCCGACCACCCGGCTCGTCGGCGTACGTGCCGCGGGCCCGCAGGTGGGCGTCGGTGCGCGCCTCCTCCATGGTGAGGACCGGTGCCACACAGGCGTCCAGCCCGGCGAACACCCGCGTCCACTCGGCCAGGGTGCGCAGGCCGAACCGCATCTCGAGCTCACGGTGCATCCGCGGCCACCACTGGGGGTCGAGCTGCCCGGCGACGCGCTCCGGCGACCACAGGTCGAGTCCCTCGAGGAGCCGGGCGTAGAAGGCCGGCTCGAGCGCCCCGACCGCCACCCACCGGTCGTCGCGCGTCCGGTAGCAGCGGTAGAACGGCGCTCCGCCGTCGAGGAGGTTCTCGCCGCGCGGCGCCGACCAGAGGCCGGAGGCCAGCATGGACTGGTGCATGGCCGTCATGCTCGCGACCCCGTCCACGATCGCGGCGTCGACGACCTGCCCCTCACCGGTCGAGCGCGCGTGCAGGACTGCCGACACCACCCCTAGGGCGAGCATCGCCCCGCCGCCACCGAAGTCTCCCAGGAGGTTGAGGGGCGGCACCGGGCGCCCGTCGTCACCGGCGAAGGCGTCGAGGACCCCGCTCACGGCGAGGTAGGTGATGTCGTGGCCGGCCAGCGCGGCATACGGCCCGCTCTGGCCCCAGCCGGTCATGCGGCCGTAGACGAGGCGGGGGTTGCGGCGCAGCGCCTCGTCGGGTCCGAAGCCGAGGCGCTCGGCGACTCCCGGACGGAAACCCTCGACGAGCACGTCGCTGCGACCCACGAGCTCCATGACGGCGCGCAGCCCGTCGGCCGACTTCAGGTCGAGCACCACGGATCGACGGCCGCGCAGCAGGACGGCGTGGGTGCCACGCAGGTCCTCCTGCGGCCGGTCGACGCGCACGACGTCCGCGCCCAGGTCGGCGAGCAGCATTGCCGCGAACGGCCCGGGACCGATGCCCCCGATCTCGACGACCTTCAGCCCGGCGAGCGGACCGTGACCTGGACGTGGGACCGCTTGTGCTGAAACGGTATCCGGGTCAGGCGCCATCGGGGCAACCTAGCGAATGCGACCGTCCCGTGGGGTGACGGACGACGACGAGCGCTGGCTGCCGATCCCCGGGCCCTGCCCCCGGGGGTCGGCCAGTGGCTCAGATGACGTCGGAGAGAAGTGCCCTGACCTCAGCCTCCCGGTAGCGGCGGTGGCCTCCGAGCGTGCGGATCGAGTTGAGCTTCCCGGCCTTCGCCCAACGCGTGACGGTCTTGGGGTCCACGCGGAACAACGACGCGACTTCCGCGGGGGTGAGCAACTTCTCGACCTCGGTGGTGCGAGTAACCATGACTTTCTCCTCGTGCAGGGGACGTCTTTCAATAATCGGACAAGCGGGACCTCTTGGGAACATTCCTTACGGGTGGTCCGTGATGGTCCGTTGGGACTAGTCACCCGACCACCATGTGGTCGCAATACGCTGTGCGCAGGCGCGCGACCCGCGCCGAGCCAACCCGTCAGCGCCCTCCCGAGCTCCAGGAGTCACCACCGTGACCACGTCCTCCGCGCCGTCCTCCGCCACCTCCGCCGTCGCCTCCATGTCCCAGCACGAGCAGGTGGTGTTCTGCCACGACCGGGAGACCGGCCTGCGCGCCATCATCGGCATCTACAGCACGGCCCTCGGGCCGGCCCTCGGCGGCACGCGCTTCTACCCGTACGCCTCCGAGGAGGCCGCGCTCAGCGACGTGCTGCGCCTGTCCAAGGGGATGGCCTACAAGAACGCCGTGGCCGGCCTCGACCTCGGCGGCGGCAAGGCCGTGATCATCGGTGACCCGGCGACCGACAAGACGCCCGAGCTGCTGCGCGCCTACGGACGCTTCGTCGAGAGCCTGGGCGGCCGCTACGTCACGGCCTGCGACGTGGGCACCTACGTCGCCGACATGGACGTCGTCAGCGAGACCACGCGCTTCGCCACCGGCCGGTCCGAGGCCAACGGCGGCGCGGGCGACTCCTCGGTGCTCACCGCGTACGGCGTGTTCCAGGGCCAGCGCGCGTGCGCCCAGCACCTGTGGGGCAAGCCCACCCTCGAGGGACGCACGGTCGGCATCGCCGGGGTCGGCAAGGTCGGGCACATCCTCGCCGGCCACCTCCTCGAGGACGGCGCGAAGGTCGTCGTCACCGACGTCAACCAGGACGCGGTCGCCGCGCTCCGGTCCGCCCACCCCGAGGTCGAGGTGGTCGCCGACACCGCCGCGCTCGTGCGGTCCGACATCGACGTCTACGCCCCCTGTGCCCTCGGCGGCGCCCTCGACGAGCAGACCGTGGCCGCCCTGCAGGCCACCGTCGTCTGTGGCGGCGCCAACAACCAGCTCGTCACCGAGGGCCCCGGCGGCACCGCCGACCAGCTCAAGGCGCGCGGGATCACCTACGCCCCCGACTTCCTGGTCAACGCCGGTGGCGTCATCCAGGTGAGCGACGAGCTCCACGGCTTCGACTTCGAGCGCGCCAAGAAGGCGGCCACGGCGATCTTCGACCACACCCTCGAGGTGCTGCGGACGGCCGACGCCCACGGCAGCACCCCGGCGGCGGCCGCGGACCACATCGCCGAGGAGCGGATGGCCGCCAAGGCGGCCGGCGGGATCTGGCTGCCGGCCCGCTGAAGTCGTCCCGCAAGACGGGAGTCCTGCGGCCAAACTTGCCACGCTCCTGTAGCGTTGGCCCCACGACATATACACGATTCCCGGGACCGCTCCGCGGAGTCGAGCCGTCACGTTGACGACTCGTACCCAGCGATGCCGTCCCGCCAGACGCATGAGGGGGTCACGCCATGGGGCGCGGCCGGGCCAAGGCCAAGCAGACGAAGGTTGCTCGGGAGCTGAAGTACTTCTCCCCGAACACCGACTTCAGTTCGCTTGAGCAAGAACTGCACGGGTCTTCCTACGCGGAGCCGGAGCGAGTCTCCAACGACTCCGCGGGCGAGGACGAGTACGACGAGTACGGGAAGTGGGCGTCGGGTCAGCGATGACCTGAGCGCCTGACCAACCACCTCACCTCATGCGCGGGCCCTCGGGCCCGTGTGTCACCGCAGTCCCGCGGCACACCGCCATGCGCGTGTGCCGCGGCGCTGCGGCGTCGGAGCGCGCCCGCGGGTCTACGCTCCCGCCATGAGCACAGACACGCGTGAGCAGACGCGGCGCCTCGGGGTCGAGACGACCGGCATCGAGATCATCGACGAGGCCGACCGGACCGCCCGCCCGTTCGACCTCTTCTGGCCGTGGTTCGCGGCCAACGTGTCGGTCTTCGGCATCAGCTACGCCGCGTTCGCCCTCCAGTTCGGCATCTCCTTCTGGCAGGGCGTCCTGGTCGCCGTCGTCGGCATCGTCGTGTCATTCCTGCTCTGCGGGGTCATCGCGATCGCCGGCAAGCGCGGCTCGGCGCCGACCATGGTGCTGTCGCGGGCGGCGTTCGGGGTCACCGGGCAGAAGGTGCCCGGCGTCATCTCGTGGCTGACCTCGATCGGCTGGGAGACCTTCCTCGCGATCACCGCGACCCTGGCCACCGCGACGATCTTCCGCGAGCTCGGGTGGGGCGGTGGCACCGCGACGAAGGTCGTGGCCGCACTGGTCACCGCCGCACTCGTCGTGCTGGCCTCCGTCGCCGGCTACCACGTGATCATGCGGCTCCAGTCGTGGCTCACCTGGATCACCGGCGTGGTCACGGTGGTGTACGTCGCGATGACCGTCGACCACGTGCACTGGGACGCCGTGAGCGCCCTGAAGGCGGGGACCACCCAGCAGGTGGTCGGCGCGCTGGTGCTGGTGATGACCGGGTTCGGGCTCGGGTGGATCAACATCGCCGCCGACTGGTCGCGCTACCAGCGCCGCGACGCCTCGGGCGCCTCGATCGTCTGGTGGAACACCTTCGGTGGGGCGCTCGCGCCGGTGCTGCTCGTCCTCTACGGCCTGCTGCTCGCCGGCTCTGACCAGAAGCTCATGGACGGCATCTCGGCCGACCCGGTCGGCACCCTGGCGACCATCCTGCCCACCTGGGTGCTCGTGCCGTTCCTCGTCGCCGCGATACTCGCGCTCGTCAGCGGCGCGGTCCTCGGCATCTACTCCTCGGGCCTCACCCTGCTCTCGCTCGGCGTCCGCATCCCCCGGCCGAGCGCCGCGTTCGTCGACGGCGTCATCCTCACCCTCGGCACGATCTGGGTCGTCTTCTTCGCCCAGGACTTCCTGGGCCCGTTCCAGTCGTTCCTCATCACCCTCGGCGTCCCGCTCGCCGCCTGGGCCGGGATCATGATCGGCGACATCTGGCTCCGCCGTCGCGACTACGACGAGGAGGCGCTGTTCGACGCCCGCGGCCGCTACGGCGCGTGGGACTGGGTGTCGATCGGCCTGATGGTCGTGGCCTCGGTCGTCGGCTGGGGGCTGGTCGTCAACCTGTTCGCCGACGACGCCTCGTGGAACAACTGGCAGGGCTACCTGCTCGGTCCGCTCGGCCTCGGAGGCAAGGACGGCGACTGGGCCTACGCCAACCTCGGCGTGCTGCTCGCCCTGGTGATCGGGCTGGTCGGCACGCTCGCCCTGCGGCGCGGCACCGTACGGCGCCAGGAGGAGCACCTCGGCGCCGGACGCGAAGGCCACCTCGAAGGCCACGGGGAGGGCCACCCGGAGCAGGGGCCGGGAGCCGGGGTCGGCGCGTGACCCAGCCGGCCTGGCTGGTGGGCATCGACCTCCAGCACGTCTTCGGCGACCCCGCGAGCGCTTGGTGCGCCCCCCGGTACGGCGCGGCGGCCGCCCAGGTGGCCCGGCTCGCGCGCGCCTTCGGTGACCGGACCGTGCTGACCCGCTTCGTCGCACCGCAGCGTCCCGAGGGCGCGTGGGCGCCGTACTACGAGGAGTTCCCGTGGGCCCTGGTCGGTGACGAGGACCCGCTCTACGCCCTCACCGACGAGGTGGCCGACCTGCCCGGCCGGGTCGTGACGGCGCCGACGTTCGGCAAGTGGGCCGAGCTGCTGCCGGTGGTGGGCGAGCGCCCACGCCTGGTGGTGACGGGGGTGGCCACCGACTGCTGCGTCATCTCGACGGTGTTGGCCGCCGCGGACGCAGGCGCCTCGGTCACCGTCGTCGCCGACGCGTGCGCCGGCTCGACCGACGACAACCACGCCAAGGCGCTCGACGTCATGGCCCTCTACGGACCGCTGGTCACCCTCGCCACCACCGACGAGTTGCTCGCCAGCCTCGCGTAGCACGGTCACGGCCGGCAGCCCGCTACGCCACCGAGGCGGTCCCAGGGGCGCCAGGTGCACGCATCCCCCGAGGCTCGGACCAGAAGTCAGTAGCCTGCCCCGGCGCCGCCCCAGGGAAGGATGGAGCTCCCGTGGCCGGTCGCGAAGGCCTTGGCTTCCGCGGCCGGGTCCGGCTGTGTGCCGATGACGCGGGCTCCGCCCTGGTCGACCCCGGGGTCCGCGGGCGCGGGGTCGGCGCCGTCCCACGCGGCATACCCGGCGAAGAGGCCGAACACCGCGTCCGAGCCGACCACCGCCTCGGCCAGGACCCGGAGCACGCCCGGTTCGCAGGCCGCGAGGAACGCACCGGGGCTGCGGCGTTCGCCGACGACGACGAGCCGAGCCGTCGCGGAGGTCGCATCCGGCGAGAGCCGCTGACCGGCGACGAACGCCTGGCGCACGGCCTCGAGCACCGGCCCGCGGACGCCGGCGGCCGGACCGGACAGCGCCTCGTCGTGGGCCGCTTGGAGGGCGTCGGCCGGAGCCGTCCTCAGCAGGTAGCGGTACTGCCGGACCACCGGGTCCTCGTCAGCTCCCGCCGCGTCAGCTCGACGTCCGTCCCCACCCCACCGGTTGCTCGTCATGCCTCAGGGTAGGACGCCACGACGGGCGTGCGGGCGCGAACGAGGCGAGTCCGCCCGGCTCAGCGGCCGCGGCCGAAGGAGTCCGGGGTGCTGGGTCCGCCCGCGTAGTCGAGGTAGCTGACCCGCACGGTGAGGGGGGTCCTCCAGCGCTCGGCGAACCCGCTGTCGGTCCACGGCTCCTCGGCGGCCACGGGGTCGCTGCCGTCCCAGGCGGCATACCCGCCGAAGAGCCCGAAGGAGGCCTCGGCGAGGACGACGAGGTCCGCGAGCCGGCGCAGGGTGGGCGGGTGCATGGCCGCGAGGAAGGCGCCGGGCGCTCGGCGTTCGCCCAGGGTCACGAGGTGGGCGAGGGCCCGCACGTCGCCACGGTCGAGCCGCAGGCCGGCGACGAGCCCGTCCTGCACCGCGGCGAGGACCTGCCCGCGGTCGCGCCACCCGAGCCCCGAGAGCGCCTCCACGTGCGCCATCTCCAGGGCGTCGGCGGGGGCGGTGCGCAGCAGGAACCGGTACTGGCGCACGACGACGTCCTCGCGCTCGGCCCGCTCCGCGTCCATCTGCTGACGGTACGCCGCCGCGTCCCGTCCTAGAAGGGGCGCAGCCCGAGCCCGAGGGACAGCACCACCGCACCGGCCCCGGCGCCGAGCAGGCCGGTGGTGAGCCCGGCGAGCCAACGCGGGGTGAGGCCCTCGGCGGCTCCGGCGACGACCCAGCCCAGTCCCCACGAGACCCCGAGGCACAGCAGGACGGCGAGGGTCGTGACGACCGTGACCGGCGTGGTGTCGAGCGGGTGCCCGGGTGTCACCGCGCCGGCGACGGTGCCCACGATGCCCAGCAGGGCCGTGAACGCCACGGCCACGAACACGAGGCCGAGGGCGCCCAAGGTGCCGACAGCTGCCGACCAGCACCAGGTCGTCGTCGAACGGGCGCCGTGGCAGCTGTCCGTGGTGGGCCCGCTGTCCATGGCGACAGTGTGGAGCCTGCCCGACGGGCCGCCCCATCCGTGCCGCTACTCAGGCGGGGTGGTCACCCACGACCTGGACGGCGCCGCCGTCGACGCCCTTGGCTCCGTGGACGACCTCGACCCCGGGCTCGAGGGACGCGCCCTCCAGCGCCTCGACCTCGCCGAGGACCCAGGCGGGGATGCCCCGGGACGACAGCTCGCGGGTCGCGGCGTCGACCTGGTCAGCCGGCAGCATGGCGACGAACCCGACGCCCATGTTGAGGGTGCGCTCGAGGTCCGCGCGGGGCACCTGACCGAGGGCGCCGACGGTGGAGAACACCGCGGGCGGCGTCCAGCTGGAGCGGTCGAGGCGTGCGAGGACGCCCTGCGGCAGGACGCGGGCGAGGTTGGCCGCCAGTCCGCCACCGGTGACGTGCGACAGGGCGTGGACGTCGATGCCGTCGGTCCGGATGAGGTCGAGCAGGTCCGCGGAGTAGACCCGGGTCGGGGTGAGCAGCTCCTCCCCCAGCGTCTGGCCGAACTCCTCGACGTGACGGTCGAGGGCCCAGCCGGCCGAGGCCACGACACGTCGGACGAGGGAGTAGCCGTTGCTGTGGAGCCCGCTCGAACCCAGCGCCAGGACGACGTCACCCGCCCGGACACGGTCCGGTCCCAGCACGTCGGCGTGCTCCACGACGCCCGTGGCGGCGCCGGCGACGTCGTACTCGTCGGGGTCCAGCAGCCCCGGGTGCTCGGCCGTCTCGCCACCGACGAGTGCCACGCGCGCCTGCTCGCAGGCCGCGGCGATGCCGGAGACGATGGCCGCGACCCGCTCGGGCACCACGCGGCCGGTGGCGATGTAGTCGGTCATGAACAGCGGCTCGGCGCCGCACACGACGATGTCGTCGACGACCATGCCGACGAGGTCGAACCCGATGGTGTCGTGGCGGTCGAGCGCCTGGGCGATCGCGACCTTGGTGCCGACACCGTCGGTGGACGTGGCGAGGACCGGGTGGGTCATCCGTGCGATGGCGCTCGCGTCGAACATGCCCGCGAACCCGCCGAGGCCGCCGCGGACCTCGGGCCGGGTGGCCCTGCGCACGGAGGCCTTCATGAGCTCGACCGCCCTGTCACCGGCCTCGACGTCGACACCGGCGGAGGCATAGGTGATCGGTTCGCTCACGCGGGCCAGCCTAGTCCCCGCCCGCCGCCCCTCGGTTCGCCCGTCCGCCCTGTTGCCCTGTTGTCCTGGTTGCCCCCCGTAGCCCCCCGGGTCGAGGTATTCGCCGACCACGATCGGGTCGTTGAATACCTCGACCGGTGGGGAGTCGCCGTCCACAGGGGGTCGCCCACCGCCCGGGCGTCCACACGTCGGCGGTGGACGACCACCCCGCGGCCGTTCCATGAGCCAGCGTCGTCGCATGACCACGACGGGCGTCCCGGCATCTCGGACGACGAGCTGGCGGCGTGCCGCTGCTACTCGGCTGGCCGAGGCCACTGACGGCGTGCTGTCCCGTGACACGCTCGCCGGGATCGGGGTCGACGACCGCATGGTTCGTCGCGAGGTGTCGGCCGGGCGCTGGCGCCTGCACGGCAGGCAGACCGTCGCGGTCCACACGGGCCCTCTGGGCCCCGGCGCGTGGCGGCGACGAGCCGTGTGGGAGGTGGGTGCCGGCATCGCCGCCCTCGACGGGGTGAGCGCACTCCAGGCGGCCGGGCTCACCGGTTTCGAGGACGACGTGGTCCACGTGTCGGTCAGGCACACGGCTGCGGTCCGGGCGGTCGACGGGGTGCGGGTGCACAAGCTCGCGCGACGGGTGGAGGGCGAGCTGGTTACGGCCGGTGTCGCGAGGACCCGACCGGCGCTCGCTGCGGTGCGGGCGGCCAGGTGGGCGACCAGCGACCGCCAGGCGGCACTCCTGCTCGTGATGCCCGCTCAGCAGTGGCTGTGCACCGGGGCGCAGCTGCTCGAGGCGGCCGAGGCGACGCGAGGGCGGACGAGGCGGCGCCTGACACCGGTCATCGCCCGTGACGTCGCCCTCGGTGCGCAGTCGCTCGGGGAGCTCGACTTCGCACGCCTGTGCCGCGCCCGCGGCCTGCCGGAGCCGACCCGACAGGCGCTGCGCCACGGCGTTCGCGGACGGGTCTACCTCGATGCGGCGTGGGAGGACATCGGTCTCGCCGTGGAGATCGACGGCGTCGGCCACCGGTTCGGGCTGGCCGTCACCGACGACAACCTGCGCCAGAACGAGCTCGCGCTGGCCGACCACACCGTCCTGCGCATTGACCTCGTGGTGCTGCGGCTGGAGGAACGGCGGTTCATGGACCAGGTGGTCGCCGCCCATGCCCGGCTGTCAGCCCGGCGCCGACCGTCCTCGGCCCAGCCTCGTTCGAGGTATTCGGCAACCAGGTCCGGGTAGGCGAATACCTCGAACGAGAGAAGGTTGGGCGTCAGGGGCGGGTGAGCGCGTCGGCGGCCCCGCCGGAGACCCCGAGGCTCACGCCGTCGACGTCGAGCGGCAGGGTCTCGAAGAGGTTCTTGCCGAGGCGGCTGGAGTCGGGCAGCTCGACCGGGTACTGGCCCGAGAAGCACGCCGTGCACAGCTGGTCGCGCGGCTGCTCGGTGGCGGCCACCATGCCCTCCTCGCTGATGTACCCGAGGGAGTCGGCGCCGATGGAGGTGCAGACCTCCTCGACCCCGATGCCGGTGGCGATGAGCTCGGCCCGGGTCGCGAAGTCGATGCCGTAGAAGCAGGGCCAGCGCACCGGCGGGCTCGAGATCCGCACGTGCACCTCGGCCGCGCCGGCCTCGCGCAGCATCCGCACCAGGGCCCGCTGGGTGTTGCCGCGCACGATGGAGTCGTCGACCACGACGAGGCGCTTGCCCTTGATGACCTCGCGCAGCGGGTTGAGCTTGAGCCGGATGCCGAGCTGGCGGATCGTCTGCGACGGGGCGATGAAGGTGCGGCCGACGTAGGAGTTCTTGACCAGGCCCTGGCCGTAGGGGATGCCGGACTCCTGCGCGTAGCCGATCGCGGCCGGGGTGCCGGACTCGGGCGTCGGCATCACCAGGTCGGCCTCGACCGGGTGCTCCCGCGCGAGGGCGCGACCCATCTCGACCCGCGACTCGTGGACGCCCCGGCCGTTGATGGTGGTGTCGGGGCGGGCCAGGTAGACGTACTCGAAGACGCAGCCCTTGCGGTCGGTCTCGGCGAAGCGCTGCGAGCGCAGGCCGTCCTCGTCGATGGCGATGAGCTCGCCCGGCTCGACCTCGCGGATCAGCGAGGCGCCGACGATGTCGAGCGCCGCGGTCTCGGAGGCGACGACCCAGCCGCGCTCGAGGCGGCCCAGGACCAGCGGGCGGATGCCCTGCGGGTCGCGGGCGGCATAGAGGGTGTGCTCATCCATGAAGACGAAGCAGAAGGCACCCCGGAGCCGGGGCAGCAGGTCCATCGCCGCGGCCTCGAGCGAGCGGTCGGGGTCGTCGGCGAGCAGCGCGGTCACCAGCGCGGTGTCGGTGGTGTTGCCGCGCACCAGCTCGCCGCCGCCGTGGTTGAACCCCTCGGCCTTGCGGTCGGCGACGAGGTCGCGCAGCTCGGCGGAGTTGATGAGGTTGCCGTTGTGCGCCAGGGCGACGGTGGACTCGGCGTGGCCGCCGAGGGTGGGCTGGGCGTTCTCCCAGGTGGAGCCACCGGTCGTGGAGTAGCGGCAGTGCCCGACCGCGAGGTGGCCGCGCAGCGAGGCGAGCGAGCGCTCGTCGAAGACCTGGGACACCAGCCCCATGTCCTTGTAGACGAGGATCGAGCGACCGTCGGAGGTCGCGATGCCGGCGGACTCCTGCCCGCGGTGCTGCAGCGCGTAGAGGCCGTAGTAGGCGAGCTTGGCCACCTCCTCGCCGGGAGCCCAGACGCCGAAGACCCCACAGGCGTCCTGCGGGCCCTTCTCACCAGGGAGGAGGTCGTGCGTCAGCTGTCCGTCGCCGCGTGCCACGTGCGCCAGTCTCCCACAGCGGCGGAGGCCTCAGTCGCGGCGTTCCAGCAGGACTGCGAGGACTGCAGCCGCCAGCCCGAGCACGCAAGCGCCCAGAAGCCCGAGGAAGACCACGGCCGAGGAGTCGCTGAAGCTGCGGCCGTACTCCGTCGTGTCCTGGCTCCCGCCGAGGTAGGCGTAGGCGGACCCGACCACGAAGCCGAGGATCGCCCCCGTGGCGATGAAGGCGACGAAGTTGGGCCGGCGACGACGGGTGGGAGGCACACGGTCACGCTACCCGCCCACCGCAGGGCGCCGGACCCGTACCCATCCACAGCGGGGAGGGGTACGAATGACGTTCATGCAGCCGACCACGAAGACCCAGCGCCTCGGGTACGCCGTGTGCGGCCTCCTCGCCGCCCTCACCGGGATGGCGGTGGGCCACCTCGTCGCTGCCTTCGTCGACCCCGCGTCATCGCCCGTGCTCGCGGTGGGCTCGACCGTCGTCGACGCGACGCCCACACCGGTCAAGGAGTGGGCGGTGCGGACGTTCGGCACCGCCGACAAGGCGGTCCTGCTCAGCAGCGTCGCCGTGGTCACCGCGCTGGCCGCGCTGGGCATCGGCTTGGTGGCGCGACGCAGGCCGTCACTCGCCGGCGCGCTCGTCGTGGTGCTCGCGGGCCTTGCGGGCCTGGCCGCCCTGCTGCGGCCGACCGCCTCACCGGTCGACGTCCTGCCCGCGTTCGCCGCCGCAGTGGTCGGTGTCGCCGTGCTCCACGGACTTCTACGACTGCTCCCCGGCCACCGGGCAGCCGCGTCCGCATCCGCGGGCGACCACCACGAGTCACCGCTCGACCACTCGGCCCAGGCCGACGGCGTGCCGTCGACGACCGGTCGCCGCACCTTCCTCGTCGGCGCCGCCGGCGCCACGGTGGGCGCGGCCGCGGTCGGTGCCCTCGGCCAGCGGCTCGCCGCGGCCCCGACGCTGCCGGCCTCGGTGAGCCTCCCCGCCCCCGCGAGCACGGCGGACCCGCTGCCGACCGGGCTGGACGGCAAGGTCAAGGGCATCACCAAGTTCGTCACCGACCCCAAGGACTTCTACCGCGTCGACACGGCCCTGGTCATCCCGCGGGTCGACGTGGAGAGCTGGAAGCTGGAGGTCGACGGCATGGTCGAGCGGCCGTTCTCGATCACCTTCGACGAGCTCGTGAAGATGCCCATGGTCGAGCGCGACATCACCCTCAACTGCGTCAGCAACGAGGTGGGCGGTCCCTACATCTCCTCCACCCGCTGGCAGGGCGTGCTCGTCCGCGACCTGCTCGAGCGCGCAGGCGTCAAGCAGGGCGTCGACCAGATCTTCAGCGAGTCGACCGACGGCATGACGATCTCCACCCCGGTCGAGGCGCTCACGGACGACCGCGACGCCATGGTGGCCGTCGCCATGGGCGGCCAGCCGCTCCCCGCGCGCCACGGCTTCCCCGCCCGACTCGTCACGCCGGGACTGTACGGGTTCGTCGGTGCCACGAAGTGGCTCACCAGGCTGACCGCCACCACCTACGCCAAGGACAAGGCGTACTGGACCCAGCGCGACTGGGCGACGGACGGGCGGGTGAAGACGCAGGCCCGCATCGACACCCCCCGAGGGCTGGCGACGTACGCCCCCGGACGCATCGTGGTCGGCGGTGTCGCCTGGGCCCAGGGCCGCGGCATCAAGGAGGTCGAGGTGCGCGTCGACGACGGCCCGTGGCAGAAGGCCACCCTGGGACCCGACGGCGGCACCGACTACTGGCGGCAGTGGTACTGGGCGTGGGACGCCAAGAGCGGCCGGCACGACCTCGCGGTGCGCGCCACCGACGGCACCGGCACGGTCCAGACCGCGGAGCGCGCCGACCCGTTCCCCGGTGGGGCATCCGGCTACCACTCGATCGTGGTCATCGTGTCCTGACGAATCCATTACTGCCACAAGGAATCCCCTGTCACCCTTCGCGGTGGCAGGGGATTCCTGTGTCGACGAAGGGACGTAGGGATTTCTGGAAATAGTTGCGGCAGAAGCCAATCCACCCTCCCAGTAGAGGCGAATACCGGGTGTAAGAACGTCACCCACCAAGGAGCCACATCATGCGACTCGCCCGCCGCAGCACCATCGCTGCCCTCAGCCTCGCCCTCCCCCTGTCCCTCGCGGCCTGTGGGAACTCCGGTTCGGACACCGCTGCCTCGTCCTCGTCGTCCTCGATGCCGAGCTCCAGCAGCTCGAGCTCCTCCTCCTCGTCGTCCTCCTCGGACGACATGATGGCCAAGCCGTTCGGGGCCGGCTGCTCCGCGGTCCCCGCGGACGGCAAGGGCTCCTTCTCGGGCATGGCCACCGACCCGGTCGCCACCGCCGCCAGCAACAACCCGGTCCTGTCCACCCTGGTCACCGCCGTCGGCGAGGCCGGCCTCGGCGAGACCCTCAACTCCGCCAAGGACATCACCGTCTTCGCGCCGAGCAACGACGCCTTCAAGGCCGTGCCGAAGGCGACCATGGACGCCGCGATGAAGGACCCGAAGGGCCTGCTCACCAAGGTGCTCACCAACCACGTCGTCGAGGGTCGCCTGACCCCCGACCAGCTGGCCGGCGACCACAAGACCCTGGGTGGCGGGACCATCACCGTCTCCGGCTCCGGCGAGTCGTTCAAGGTCGGCGAGGCCAACGTGATCTGCGGCAACGTGCAGACCGCCAACGCCACGGTGTACATCATCGACGGCGTGCTGCTGCCGAAGTAAGCCTGATCAGTGATGATGGTGTCCATGGCAGCGACGTCCCCAGGCCCCGTCCCGGCATGGGGAGGTCCTGCCGTGGCGCCGGACCTCTCCGAGCTCCTCCGAGCGTGCGCCCTCGGCGACGAGTCCGCGTTCGCCCGGCTCTACGACGCAGTGTCCTCACGCGTCTACGGGCTGGTGCTGCGGGTCGTGCGTGACCCGGCGCAGTCGGAGGAGGTCGCCCAGGAGGCCCTGCTGGACATCTGGCGCACCAGCGCCCGGTTCGACCCCGAGCGTGGCAGCGCGGTGAGCTGGATGCTCACCATCGCCCACCGCAAGGCGGTCGACCGGGTGCGATCCGCGCAGGCCTCCACCGACCGCGAGGACAGCTACGGCTCCCGCAACCAGGAACGCTCGTTCGACCAGACGGTCGAGACGGTCGAGCGGCGCCTGGACGCCCAGCGGGTCCGCAACGCGATGGACGTGCTCACCGACACCCAGCGCAAGGCCGTGGAGCTCGCCTACTTCGGCGGCTACACCCACACCGAGGTGGCCTCCCTCCTCGGCGTCCCGCTGGGGACGGCCAAGACCCGAATACGTGACGGTTTGATCCGCCTGAGAGACACCCTGGGGGTGCAGCAATGAGTGCCGACGTCCACAGCCTGGTCGGCGCCTACGCGGTCGACGCGATCGACGAGCAGGAGCGTGCCGCGTTCGAGCGCCACCTCGCCGAGTGCCCCGAGTGCCGCGCCGAGGTCGCCAGCCTGGTCGAGGCCGGCGCCCACCTCTCCCTCGTCAGCGAGGCCGTTCCCCCGCCCGGCATGCGGGCAGCGGTCCTCGCCGGGATCCGCACCGTCCGCCCCCTGCCGCCGCTCGAGCAGCCGGAAGCCGGCGGGCGCGGGCTCCAGGACGACGACGCCCCGGACCCCGACGCCCCTGCGGCACGCATCCCCGTCGTCATCGACGACGACCCGGAGCCGGCACCCGATGCCCCGGCCCCGGACCTGCCGGCCAACGTGGTCCCCCTGCGTCGTCGCCGTCGCCCGGTGGCGGAGTGGCTCGTCGGCGCCGCCGCCGCCGTCGCCCTCATCGCCGGGGGCATCGCGTGGAGCCCTTGGGACAACGGGCCGGCCAAGGCGCCCGTGTCGGCGTCCGAGCAGGTGCTCGAGGCGCCCGACGCCCAGCGGGTCGTGAAGAACATCGGTGACGCCAAGGTGACCATCGTGCGCAGCGCCTCGCTGCACAAGGCCGTCGTGGTCGCCGACAACATGGCTGCCGCGCCCACCGGCAAGGACTACCAGTTCTGGTTCGACCAGCCCGGCAAGGGAATGGTCAACGCCGGCGTCATGCCGCACGGCAGCGCCTCGACCCTGACGGTGATGCTCGAGGGCGACGCCTCGACGGCCTCGGCTGCCGGGGTCACGCTCGAGCCGGCCGGGGGCTCGACCGCGCCGACGAGCGCTCCGCTGGCGCTGTTCTCCTTCAGCTGAGCGAGCGCAGGTCGTCGAGCCTCTCGGCGACCTGCTCCAGCACTGCCTCCGAGCCCGCGTAGGGCTCGGAGGCGCGCGGCCAGTGCGTGACGACGTCGGTGAACCCGAGGCGCCCCGCCCGGCCCACCATGTCCTCGAAGAGCTCCACGCTCTCGAGCGAGAACCGTGGTGAGCCGTCGAGCGACAGGTAGCGGTCCAGCGGTTGCTCCCGGGCCGCGGTGGCCTCCGCCTCGTCGAGCAGCCGACCGAGCGCCTCGACGCCCGACCACCAGTCCTCCAGGGTGTCGCCACCGCGGCCGTAGGTCACCCAGCCCTGGCCGTACCGAGCCGCCAGGCGCAGCGACCGCGGGCCGTTGGCCGCCACGAGGAACGGCAGGCGCGGCTGCTGCACCGCGCCGGGCAGCGTCCGCGCGTCAGCGGTCGTGTAGTGCTCGCCGCGGTGGTCCACGTGGTCCTCGCGCAGGAGCCGGTCGAGCACCTCGACGAACTCGTGGAACCGGTCGACGCGCTCCTTGAGCGGCCGGTCCTCGCCGAGGATGCGCGCGTCGAGGTCGCCGCCGGTGCCGAGGCCGACGACGAGGCGCCCACCCGAGACGTCGTCGACGGCGAGCAGGTCGCGCAGGAACGCATAGGGGTGGCGGTAGTTGGGTGAGCTGACGAACGTGCCCAGCCGGATCCGCGAGGTGACCGTGGCCGCCGCGGTCAAGGTGGGCAACGCGCCGAACCACGGGGAGTCGGGCAGTCCCGCCCACACGAGGTGGTCGTAGGTCCACGCGTGGTCGAACCCGTACTCCTCGGCGCGGCGCCACAACGGCGCGGCCTCGGTCCAGCGGTGCTCCGGGAGGATCGTGATGCCGACGCGCATGTCGCGACCGTATCCCGTCCCGGGGGCGGACCCACGCGCCACACCTCCGCCGAGGCACGACACCGGTGGCGTGGGAGGCTGGGCCCATGAAGGCCACCGTGCTGCACGCCCCCGGAGACGTCCGACTCGACGAGGTCCCGGACCCGACCATCGCCAAGCCCACCGACGCGATCGTGCGGGTGACCGCTGCCTGCGTGTGCGGCAGCGACCTGTGGCCCTACCGCGGCATCAACGACGTGACCGAGCCGTCGCGCATCGGCCACGAGTTCGTCGGCATCGTCGAGGAGGTCGGCAGCGAGGTGCGCAGCCTGCGCGCGGGCGACTTCGTCATCGCGCCGTTCATGTACTCCGACAACACGTGCCCGCACTGCCGCGTCGGCATCCAGTCGCGGTGCGACCACGGCGGGTTCTGGGGCGGGCCGGACCGCGACGGTGTGATGGCGGACGGCGGCCAGGGCGAGTACGTCCGCGTGCCGCTCGCCGACGGCACCCTGGTCTCCACCCGTGAGGTCCCCGACGACGCGCTGGTGCCGTCGCTGCTGACGCTGTCCGACGTGATGGGCACCGGCTGGCACGCCGCCGTGGCCGCCCGGGTGGCCGAGGGCGACACCGTCGTCGTCGTCGGCGACGGCGCGGTGGGGCTGAGCGGCGTCCTCGCGGCGTCCCGGATGGGGGCCGAGCGCATCGTCGCCATGTCACGCCACGAGCCGCGGCAGAAGGTGGCGCGCGAGTTCGGCGCCACCGACGTGGTCGAGGCGCGTGGTGACGAGGCGGTCGCGGCCGTCCTCGAGCTCACCGGCGGCGTCGGCGCGGACGCCGTCCTGGAGTGCGTGGGCACCAAGGAGTCGATGCTCACCGCGATCGCGGCCGCCCGGCCCGGTGCGACGGTGGGCTACGTCGGCGCCCCCCACGGTGTCGAGTACCCGGTGCGCGACATGTTCGTGCGCAACGTCGGGGTCGCCGGGGGCATGGCCCCGGCGCGGCAGTACCTGCCCGAGCTGCGCGACGACGTCCTTGCCGGCGCCATCAACCCCGGCCTGGTGTTCGACCTCGAGCTCCCGCTGACCGAGGTCGCCGAGGGCTACGCGGCGATGGACGAGCGGCGCGCCATCAAGTCGCTGCTGCGGCCCTGACGGTGACGTCGGTCGAGCTCGTCGACGACGGGAGCGGCGGGACCGTCGTGATGATGGACGGCCACCCCCAGTCGCACGTGCAGCTCGACGACCCGCGCCTGATCGTCTTCGAGTACGTCCAGTTCCTCGCTGCGCTCCTCGACGCCCTGCCCGAGGGACCACTGGTCGTCACCCACGTCGGCGGGGCCGGACTGACCCTTCCGCGCTACCTCGCCCACACCCGCCCCGGTTCGCCGCAGGTCGTCCTCGAGCCGGACGCCGACCTCACCCAGGCGGTGCGCGACCAGCTCCCCCTCCCGCGCGGTCACCGGATCCGCGTGCGCCCGGTCGACGGCCGCAGTGGGCTGCGCGCACTGGCGGAGTCCAGCGCGGACGTCGTGGTCGTCGACGCGTTCGCCGGCGGCCGGGTGCCCGCCGAGCTGGTGACGACCCCGTGGTTCACCGACGTGCGCCGGGTGCTGCGCCCCGGCGGGCTGCTGCTCATGAACACCGCTGACGAGCCGAACCGCCGCCACCTCGCGCGGCTGCACGCATCCATCAGCGAGGTGCTGCCGCACACCGCAGCCGTGGCCACCTCGGAGGTGCGCAAGGGCCGCCGCTTCGGCAACACCGTCCTCGCCGCGAGTGCCCAGCCGCTGCCGCTGGAGGCGATGACGCGCCGCATCGCGATGACGGCGTTCTCCGCGACGCTGCTCCACGGGCCGCAGCTCACCAGGTCACTCGGATCGGCCCAGCCCTTCGGCGACGAGGACGCCCAGGCGTCGCCGGAGCCACCGGTGGTCGATCGTTGGCGCGTGCGCTGACCCGGCAGGATGAGGCCATGACGACTGCCGCTGGCCTGCGCCTGCCGACGACCCGCACCCCCGACCCCATGGAGGCGCCTGTCCTGCGCTGGGGCGTCATCGCGCCCGGCGGCATCGCGCGGTCGTTCGTCGCGGCCCTGCAGGCCAGGACCCGTCAGCAGGTCGTCGCGGTCGCCTCCCGCAGCACCGACCGGGCCGAGTCCTTCGCCCGCGACTTCGGGGTGCCGGCGGCGTACGGATCGTACGAGGAGCTCGTGGCCGACCCCGAGGTCGACGTCGTCTACGTCGCCTCGCCGCACAGCGAGCATGCCGCCCACGCGCTACTGGCGCTGGGTGCGGGCAAACCGGTCCTCGTGGAGAAGGCCTTCACCCGCAACGCCGCCGAGGCCCGCGCGGTGTTCGAGGCGGCCGGGGGCCGGGGCCTGTTCGCGATGGAGGCGATGTGGACGCGCTTCCTGCCGCACCTCGACGTCCTGCGCCAGTGCCTCGAGAAGGGACTGCTCGGTGAGGTGCACATGGTCGCTGCCGACCACGGTCAGCTGCTGCACCCCGACGGTCCCCAGCGGCTGTCCGACCCCGCCCTCGCCGGTGGCGCCCTCCTCGACCTCGGGGTCTACCCGCTCTCGTTCGCCTCGATGGTGCTGGGCACCCTGACCGACGTCACGGCCACCGGTTCCCTCACCCGGCTGGGGGTCGACGCGCAGGAGTCGGTCGTGGTCCGCAACGAGCACGGCGCGATCGGCCTGGTCGGGTCGAGCATGGTGGCTAGCACCCCGACGACGGCGTCGATCGCCGGCACCACCGCGCGGCTCGAGCTCGCCACCCCGTTCTTCGCCCAGTCGACCCTGCGCCTGGTCGGCCCCGACGACGAGGTGCTCGACGTGCTGGAGCCCAGCGACCGCGAGCACGGGCTGCACTTCGAGGCCGCGGAGGCAGCGCGGTGCATCGCCGCCGGCGCGACCGAGTCGCCCCTCATGCCGTGGTCGGAGACCGTGGCGGTCATGGCCGCGATGGACTCGGTACGCCGCCAGCTGGGCGTCACGTTCCCCGGCGAGTGAGCGCGTGGCTCAGGCCAGGGGCATGTGCTGGTCGAGGTCGGCGCGGTGCCCGCTGACGCGCAGGCTCCCGGCGTCCCAGGCCGCCTGCCAGCTCACCAGCCCGGTGGCCACCTCGAGCCACGTCTGGGCGTCGGTCTCGACGACGTTGGGCGGCGTGCCGCGGGTGTGGGTGGTCCCTGCGACGCACTGCACCGCCCCGAACGGTGGCACGCGCACCTCGACACTGCGTCCGGGGGCGACGGTCGCCAGCTCCTCGAGGGTGTAGCGCACAGCCGTGGCCAGGTCGTCCCGCGAGGTGTCGAGCCGCTCAGCGCGCCACCGCTCCACGGCGGAGCGGCCGGCGGCGACGGGGACTCGGCGACGCGGCGGCATACCGGCATCGTAGGTGGCGTGGACGCGATGCCTGCCACGGCGCCTGACACGTGCCTGACACATGCCTCGTCCTCGTCCGGACATGGTCACTCCATGGGTAGTTCTACCCATCGACGCTGTCGGCACCCGGCCGTAGTCTTCGAGGCGGGGACACCAAGGGGACGAACGGTCCGGCCGCGCGGAGGGGGAGCGCGACCGGACCGCTCGCACGTCACGGGCCGGTACGGGTGGTTTCGCCGCGTCGGGTCGGGCAGCCTTGCGGTGGGCCAGGCGGCCTTGCGGTGGGTCAGGCGGCCTTGCGCTGGGGCAGGAAGACCCAGACGCAGGCCCCGCCCAGCTCAGAATCCGTGATGCCTATGCGCCCCCCGTGCGACTGCACGATGCGGCGGCACGTGCTCAGGCCGATGCCCAGGCCGTCGACCGACTCCTGGTCCTCGCCGCGCGCCAGCAGCTCGAACACCCGGTCGCGGTCCTCGACGGCGACGCCCGGCCCGTTGTCGTCGACCGTGACGCGCCACCCGCCGGGAACGGCCTCTGCGCCGACGCCCACCACAGGCCGCTGCCCGTGCCCGGCGCTGAACTTCACGGCGTTGGCGAGGAGGTTCTGCAGCAGGGCGCGCAGCAGGGTGCCGTCACCGGTGACCGTGGGCAGGGCGGCCACCTCCACCTCGGCTCGCCGCGCCACGACCTCCGCGGACAGGTCCTCCAGCACCGCCTTGGCCTCCTGCTGCAGGTCCACCGGGGCGAGCCGCGCTCCCCCGCCGACGCGGGCGAAGGCCAGCAGGTCGCCGATCATCGCCGTCATGCGCGCGGCGGACGACTCGGCGCGGGCGAGTGCGCGGGCGGCGTCGGGCACCTCCGAGACGCCGGGGGTGTCGGCCGCGACCTCGAGGAACCCGACGAGCGCCGCGAGCGGGTTGCGCAGGTCGTGGCTGACCTGTCCGGCGAACTGGGTGAGCTGCTCGTTGGACCGGGCGAGCTCCCGGCTCAGGCGTCGCAGCTCGAGGACGTCGACGACCTGCTCCGCGAGGACCTCCAGCGCCCGGGCCCCCGAGGCGGACAGGCCACGCGGGACGTCGTCGAAGACGCAGAGGGTGCCGATGGGCACCCCCGTCGGCGTCACCAGCGGGCTCGAGGCGTAGAAGCGCACCGACGCGATGTCGCCGGTGACGAACGGGTTCGTGGCGAACCGCGCGTCGAGGCGCGCGTCCGGCACCACCACCAGCTCGGCGTCGCCGAGGACCCGGGCGCACATGGAGTCCTCACGGGCGCACACGCTCGCCGTGAGGCCGACGGCCGCGACCTGGTGCTGGTGCCGGTCGTCGATGATGTTGATCACCGCCGTGGGCACGTCGCACACGGCGGCGGCCAGCTCGACCAGCCTCTGCAGCTCCGGCTCGGGCTCCCGCCCCAGCACCTCGTACTCGTCGATCGCCTCGCGGCGCGCGAGGTCCTGCACTGAGCTCAACGACACTCCTCGGTTGCGTTCCCCCCTACCTGGTCGCCCCCGCTCCGGCCGCCTACCTGCCGAAGACCTCCGGCAGCGTACGGGTGTGGGCGTCGCGAAGCGCGGCAAGACCCACCGAGAAGTGGCCCTGGACGTCGATCCCGTCGGTCTGGTCGTCGACGACACCGATGCGCGCGTGGACCTGTCCTCGGGCGGTGCACATGTCGGTGAACCGCACCTCCTCCGAGCGGGGCACGCTGACGACGACCCGGGCGGTCGACTCGCTGTAGAGCGCGGTGAAGGCGTCGATGCCGTCGCGCTCGCACACCTCGTCGAGCCAGATCCGCGCACCGACGCCGTACCTCATCGTCGCCTCGGCGAGGGCGACCGCGAGGCCGCCGTCGGAGAGGTCGTGGGCCGCGTCGACGAGGCCGTCGCGGCTTGCGTTGACGAGGATCTCGCCGAGGAGCTGCTCGGCGCCGAGGTCGACCTTGGGCGGCAGGCCGCCCAGGTGGCCGTGGACGACGTGCGCCCACTCGCCACCGGCGAGCTCGTCCCGGGTGGTGCCTAGGAGGTAGACGACCTGGCCGGGCGTCTTCCAGCCCGACGGGGTGCGCCGGGCGACGTCGTCCATGACGCCCAGGACGCCGATGACCGGGGTGGGGTGGATGGCCGTGTCGCCGGTCTGGTTGTAGAAGCTGACGTTGCCGCCGGTGACCGGGATGCCGAGGGTCTTGCAGCCCTCGGCGATGCCCTTGACCGCCTCGCGGAACTGCCACATCACGCCCGGGTCCTCCGGCGAGCCGAAGTTGAGGCAGTCGGTGACGGCGAGCGGCGTCGCACCTGCGGTGGCGACGTTGCGGTAGGACTCGGCGAGCGCGAGCTGCGCCCCCGTGTAGGGGTCGAGCTTGGCGAACCGGCTGTTGCAGTCGGTGGAGATCGCGACGCCGCGGCCGGTCTCCTCGTCGACGCGGACCACACCTGCGTCGTCGGGCATCGCGAGCGCGGTGTTGCCCAGGACGTAGCGGTCGTACTGGTCGGTGACCCAGGACTTGTCGCACAGGTTGGGCGAGGCCAGCAGGGTGAGCAGGTCGGCCTTCAGGCCCTCGCCGTCGACCGGCTTGGCCAGCGTCTCGGTCCCGTTGGCCTGCAACAGGTCCAGGTAGTCCGGCCGAGCAAGGGGGCGGTGGTAGGTCGGGCCCTCGTGCGCGACCGAGCGCGGCGGCACGTCGACGATGACCTCGCCGTGCCAGGTGATGACGAGGTGGTCGCCGTCGGTCACCTCGCCGAGGACGGTCGCCTCGACGTCCCAGCGGTCGGTGATGGCCATGAACTCGTCGAGCTTCCCCGGCTCGACCACGGCCATCATGCGCTCCTGGCTCTCCGACATGAGGATCTCCTCAGGGCGGAGAGAGGCGTCACGCAACGGGACCCGGTCGAGCTCGATCTGCATGCCGCCGTCACCGTTGGACGCGAGCTCGCTGGTGGCGCAGGACAGGCCCGCACCGCCGAGGTCCTGGATGCCGTCCACGACGTGCGCGGCATACAGGTCGAGGCAGCACTCGATGAGCACCTTCTCGGCGAACGGGTCGCCGACCTGCACCGCGGGGCGCTTGGTGGGGCCACCCTCGTCGAAGGTCTCGGACGCGAGGACCGAGACGCCGCCGATGCCGTCGCCGCCGGTCCTGGCGCCGAACAGGATCACCTTGTTGCCGACGCCGGAGGCCTTGGCGAGGTGGATGTCCTCGACGCGCATGGCGCCGACGCACAGGGCGTTGACGAGCGGGTTGCCCTGGTAGCAGTCGTCGAACACGACCTCGCCGCCGATGTTGGGCAGGCCGATGCAGTTGCCGTAGCCGCCGACACCCGCGACGACGCCGGGCAGCACGCGTTGGGTGTCGGGGTGGTGCAGGTTGCCGAACCGCAGCGGGTCCATCACGGCGATCGGCCGGGCGCCCATCGACATGATGTCGCGGATGATGCCGCCGACACCGGTGGCAGCGCCCTGGTAGGGCTCGACGTAGGACGGGTGGTTGTGCGACTCGACCTTGAAGGTCACCGCCCAGCCGTCACCGATGTCGACGACACCGGCGTTCTCGCCGATGCCGACCAGGAGCTTCTCGCGCATCTCGTCGGTGGTGTTCTCGCCCCAGAGGGAGAAGTGCACCTTGCTGGACTTGTAGGAGCAGTGCTCGCTCCACATCACGGAGTACATCGCGAGCTCGGCGCTGGTGGGGCGGCGGCCGACGATCTCGCGGATGTTGTGGTACTCGTCCGCCTTCAGCCCGAGCTCGGCCCAGGGCTGCTCGGTGTCCGGGGTCTGCGCAGCGTGCGAGACCGTGTCGAGGACCGGTCGGTCGACCTGGGCCGTCATGCCGAAACCACCTGTCGCAGAACGGAAGTGAAGAACGGGAGCCCGTCGGTCGAGGGGCCGTAGCCCTCCTCGACACAGTGCTCGGGGTGGGGCATGAGGCCCACGATGTTGCCGCGGTCGTTGCTGATGCCCGCGATGGCGCGGTAGGAGCCGTTGGGGTTGTCGCCGGCATAGCGGAAGACCACGCGGCCCTCACCCTCGAGCTCGTCGAGCGTGCGCTCGTCCGCGACGAACCCGCCCTCGCCGTTCTTGAGGACGACGGTGATCTCCTGCCCGGCCTCGAAGTCGGAGGTCCAGGCGGTCGACGCGTTCTCGACGACGAGCCGCTGGTCGACGCAGTTGAACTTGCGGTGGTCGTTGCGGATCAGCGCGCCCGGCAGCAGGTGGCTCTCGCAGAGCACCTGGAACCCGTTGCAGATGCCCAGGACCGGTAGGCCACCCTGGGCGGCCGGGATGAGCGCGTCCATGACCGGCGCGAAACGGGCGATGGCACCGCAGCGCAGGTAGTCGCCGTACGAGAACCCGCCCGGGAGGATGACCGCGTCGACACCCTTGAGGTCGGCGTCACCGTGCCAGAGGCTGACGGCCTCGCCGCCGACGGCGCGCACCGCGCGGGCGGCGTCACGGTCGTCGAGGGAGCCCGGAAACGTGACGACCCCGACCTTCACCGGCCGGGGTCCTCGTCGTGCGCGGAGTCGCGGACGCTCACGACGTCCTCGATCACGGGGTTGGACAGCAGCTTCTCGGCCGCTTCGCGCGCCGCCGCGAGCACCTCGTCGGTGACCTCGCCGTCCACGGTGAGGACGAAGCGCTTGCCCTGCCTCACGTCGGTGAACTGCTCGAAGCCGAGCCGGGGGAGCGCCCCGTTCACGGCCTGCCCCTGGGGGTCGAGGATCTCTGGCTTCAGCATGACGTCAATGACGACGTGGCCCATTCGGGTGTCTCCTGGGTTGATGCGGGGTCCAGCGCGGGGGATGGCGCGGGGTGAAGGCGTCGGCAGTCTATCGGGGCCGTGCGGTGCCGCCGTCCACGGTCAGCCCGCGGTCAGCCCACGGGCTTGACGACGACGGTTGACACCCCGGTCGACGGGGAGGAGCGTCCGGCGCAGGACCCACCTGGACGCCAAGGAGGCGGCATGAACCCCGTCATGAGGACCGTGATGCGTGGAGCGTCCAAGCTCGCCGTAGCCGTCTACAAGGCGTCGGGAGGGAAGGTCGGCGGCCGGGCCGCGGGCGGGGTCCCGGTGCTGCTCCTCACCGTGTCAGGACGCAAGACAGGCCAGCCCCACACGAACCCGGTCGGCTACTTCGAGCACGAGGGTGGCTACCTCGTCGTCGGGTCGGCCGGCGGGACGCCGCAGGACCCGCAGTGGTTCAGGAACCTGCGTGCCGCGAGCAGCGCCGAGGTCCAGGTGGGTCGCCGGGCCTTCCCGGTCACCGTCCGGGAGCTGACCGGCGCCGAGCGCGACACGGCCTGGACCGACATCGTCCTCGTCCGCTGCCCGCCCTTCGGCAAGTACGAGCAGAAGACCACAAGGAAGATGCCACTCGCCCTGCTGACCCCGACGCCGTAGCCGCCGCCGGGCCTGCTCGCCCAGGCGACGGCCGGTCAGGTGCGGGCGGCGGCGAGCGCCGCGAGGATCGAGGCGACCGTGCGGTCGACGTCCTCGGCCGTGGTCATCCACCCGGAGACCGAGATGCGCATGACCGCCCGGCCCTCCCAGGTGCTTCCACCCAGCCACGCCTCCCCCGCGTCCTGCACCCCGGTGACGACGGCCCGGGTGACCTCGTCGGAGTCGTCGAAGCGGACGAGCACCTGGTTGAGGACCACGTCGTTGAGCACCTCGACGCCCGGGTCGGCGTCGGCCAGGCCCGTCGCGAAGCGCAGCGCGTGGGCACACGACCGGTCGACGAGGTCGGCCACCCCACGGCGGCCCAGCTGCACCAGCGCCGCCCAGACGGCGAAGCCTCGGGCCCGCCGCGAGGCCTCGGGCACGTACCGGTAGGGGTCGCGGCCGGCTCCGGGCACGACGTACGGCGCCTCCCACGACATCGCGGCGACGTGGGCGTCCGGGTCCCGGGTGGCGACGAACGCCCCGTCGTAGGGGACGTTGAGCCACTTGTGGCAGTCGGTCGCCCACGAGTCGGCCCGGTCCACGCCCGCGACGAGCGGGCGCAGTCGCTCGCTGGCCCCGGTCCACAGCCCGAACGCACCGTCGACGTGCAGCCAGGCACCGGCGGCGCCGCAGAGGTCGGCGATCGCCGGGAAGGGGTCGAACGCACCGGTGTTGACGTTGCCGGCCTGGGCGCAGACGATGACCGGCCCGCGGTCGCGGCGCAGCACGCGCTCGAGCTCGCCGGGGAGCATCCGGCCCTGGTCGTCGCTCGCGGCGACATCCGGGCGGCTGCCGAACCCGGCCAGCCGGAGCGCCTGCGCGATCGTGGCGTGGGCCTGTCCGCCCACGACGACCTGCACCGGCGGCGCCCCCTGCAGCCCGTCGGCCTCGACGTCCCACCCGGCCCGCGCGAGGACCGCGTGCCGGGCCGTGGCCAGGGCGGTGAAGTTGGCCATCTGCGCCCCGGTGGGGAAGCCGTAGGACGAGCCCTCGGGCAGGCCGAGCAGCTCCAGCAGCCAGTTCCCCGCGACCTCCTCGGCGGCCGCTGCGGCCGGCGACATGACCTTGAGGCCGGCGACCTGGTCCCACGCGGCGGCGAGCCAGTCCGCCGCCATCGCCGCCTCGAGGGTGCCGCCCACGACGTACCCGAAGTAGCGCGGGCCGCTGGAGGCCACGAGGCCCGGACCCGCTGCCGCGACCAGCCGGGCCACGACGTCCTCCGGCGCGCTGCCCTCGGCCGGCAGCGGTCCGGCGAAGCCGTCGAGGCGGGCGGTGGGGGCGGTCGGACCGACCCGGCGGTCACGCAGTCCGTCGAGGTGGGCGCGTGCGGCCGAGGCGGCCACCGCGAGGGCTGGGTGGTCCTCCAGGTCCTCCACGCCCGCAGGCTACGCCCGCGTGCCGGTGGGGAGAACCCGCATCAGGCGTGCGTCAGGTGAAGGATCGCCCGGTCAGGCGCTCGTACGCCTCGACGTACTTCGCCCGGGTCTGCTCGACGACGTCCCCGGGCAGGTCGGGCGGCGCCTCGCCGGACGCCCGGTCCCAACCGCTGGCGGAGGAGGTGAGCCAGTCGCGCACGAACTGCTTGTCGTAGGACGGCTGCTGGTGGCCCGGCTCCCAGAGGTCGGCAGGCCAGAAGCGCGACGAGTCCGGGGTCAGGACCTCGTCGGCCAGCACGACGTCGTCGCCGTCGAGGCCGAACTCGACCTTGGTGTCGGCGATGAGGATCCCCCGCTCGGCGGCGATCTCGTTGCCCCGGGCGAGGATCGCGGTGGTCAGGTCGCGGACGCGTGCGGCGAGGGGGGCGCCGATCTCGGCCTCGACGTCGGCGTACGGCATGGGCTGGTCGTGCTCGCCCATCGGCGCCTTGGTCGAGGGCGTGAAGACGGGCGACGGCAGGCGCGACCCGTCGACGAGCCCCTCGGGCAGCGCCACTCCGGAGACGTGCCCGTCGGCGCGGTACTCGTTGAGCCCCCCGCCGGTGAGGTAGGCGCGAGCCACGCACTCCACGGGCAGCATCTCGAGGCGTCGCACGAGCACCGCCCGCCCCGCCACGGCGTCGGGGACGTCGGTCGAGACGACGTGGTTGGGCACGAGGTCGGTGAGTCGCTCGAACCACCACAGCGACAGCTGGGTCAGCACCGCGCCCTTGTCGGGGATGGGGGTGTCGAGGACGAAGTCGTAGGCGGACATGCGGTCGCTGGCGACGAGAAGGAGCTGGTCGCCGCGCGGCGCACCCGACTCGTCGAGCGGGGCGTAGAGGTCGCGGACCTTGCCCGAGTAGACGTGGGCGTAGCCGGGCAGCACGAGCGGCTGGGAGGACGTCATGGCCGACATCCTCCCAGTCGTCGCCGGGTCACTGCGTGGAGGTCCAGCGCCGAGACTTGACCTCAAGTCGACTTGAACTTCGAGGATGGGCCGCATGCCCACCACCACGGCGCCCAGCCGCCGCGACAGCAGGCCGGCGAGCCTGTTCACCCGCGACCACCTGCCCTTCGCGGTCGGGGCGGTCGCGCTCGTGACGCTGGGGGCGTTCGAGAACCGCGCGACGACGACGGTGCTCCCCACCGCCGCCCGCGACCTCGACGCGCTGTGGCTGTTCGGCGCGGCCAGCGCTGCACCGCTCGTGTCGTTCGTGCTCGCCACCGTGGTGGCCGGCGCGTGGGCCGACCACCGGGGACCGGTGCGGCCGCTGCAGGCGGGGATGGCGGTGTTCGTCGCCTCCCAGGTCGCGATGGCCGCGGCGCCGGGTATGGCGGTGCTCACCCTGGGCCGGTTCGGCTCGGGGATCGCCGAGGCCTTCATGGACGTCTCCCTCACCGTCCTGCTGGCCCGGGCACTGCCAGAAGCGTTGCGGGCCAAGGTCTTCGCGGCGTTCGCCGCGGCCTGGGTGCTGCCGTCGCTGCTGGGTCCGCCCATCGCGGGCGTGCTCGCCGAGGTGTGGTCGTGGCGGGCGATCTTCGCGGTGGGCGTCGCCCTCCTGGTGCCGGCCTGGCTGCTGCTGCGTCCGTCGATGCGCGCCGCGGCAACCACCGCAGCGCCCACCCGGTGGACCGGCCAGGAGCACCGCGCGGTACGAGCGGCCGCCCTCGCTGCCGTCGGCCTCGCCGGCCTGACCGCCGGCGGGTCGCTGCTGGGACGCGACGGCAGCACGAGGGCGCTCGGGGTGGGCCTGGCTGTCGCCGGACTGGCGTGCACGGTCCCGGCGGTCCGCACCGTCCTGCCGGCCGGGACCCTGCGGCTGGCCCGCGGCATACCGGCCCTCGTGGCCCTGCGGGGGCTCGTGGCCGCAGCGTTCGGCACGGCCGGGAGCCTGCTGCCGCTGATGCTGTCGACGGTGCACGGGCTGGGGCCGGCTGCGGCCGGGACCAGCCTGACCGTGACGGGGCTGTGCTGGGCGGCCGGGTCGCAGCTGCACGGCCTCGATGTCGTGCAGCGCCGCGTCAGGGCGGTCCGCCGGCTGCAGCTGGGCTTCGCCCTCATCACGGTCGGCGTCCTCGGGCCGGCGCTGACCAGCCTCGACGCCCTCGGCGTGGTGGCGGGGCTGGCGCTCTGGGGGGTCGCCGGGCTGGGCATGGGCATCGTGTCACCCACGCTGTCCACCCAGCTGCTGCTCTTCGCGCCGGTCTCCGACCAGGGTCGGGTCACCGCGGCGTCCAGCCTCACGGCGTCCGTGGCGCAGGCCGTGGCGCTGGCAGCGGCGGGTGCCCTGATCGCCTGGCAGGCTCCGGCGCTTCCCGGCTGGCTCTTCGCCGGGGTGATGGCCGCCAGCGCGGCCGTCGGCGCCGTCGGCTGGGCCGCAGCCCGCCGCGCCGGCTGAGCCGACGCCCGCGGCGCCGGCGGCCGAGCCGCAGGATGCGGTCAGCCCACGTGGAGCTCGTTGCGCTCGGCGGCCAGGGCGATGTCGCTGCGGTGGTGCGAGCCGTCGAGCTCGATGGCGTCCACGGCGGCATACGCCCGCTCGCGCGCCTGGGAGAGGCTGTCGCCGAGGGCCACCACGGACAGCACGCGGCCGCCGGCGGACACCAGCGTCCCGTCGTCGTCGCGGGCGGTGCCGGCGTGCAGGACGTACGCGGTGGGCACGTCGGTCGCCTCCTCGATGCCGGTGACGGGGTCACCGGTGCGCGGGGTGCCCGGGTAGTTGTGCGAGGCCACGACCACGGTCACGGCGTGCTGGCCGGACCAGTGCAGGGCGCCCACGTCGGCGAGGTGGCCGGTGGCCGCGGCCATCAGCAGCCCGCCGAGCGGCGTCTGCAGCCGGGAGAGCACGACCTGGGTCTCGGGGTCGCCGAACCGGGCGTTGAACTCGATGACGCGCGGGCCCCGGGAGGTGAGCGCGAGCCCGATGAACAGGACACCGGAGAACGGCGTCCCGCGGCGGCGCATCTCGTCGACGGTCGGCTGGGCCACGCGGGTGACGAGCTCGTCGACCATCGACGCCGGCGCCCAGTCGAGCGGCGAGTAGGCCCCCATGCCGCCGGTGTTGGGGCCGCGGTCGCCGTCGAACACCCGCTTGAAGTCCTGGGCGGGCGCCAGGGGCACCACCGTCTCGCCGTCGCACAGGACGAACAGCGACACCTCCGGTCCGTCGAGGAATTCCTCGACGACGACCTGACCCCTGTCCTTGGCAAGGCAGGCGCGGGCATGCTCCAGCGCCTCCTCGAGGTCGTCGGTGACGACGACGCCCTTGCCTGCGGCGAGGCCGTCGTCCTTGACTACGTGGGGGGCGCCGATGGCGTCGAGGGCGTCGGCCACCTCCTCGACGGTGCTGCACACGCGTGCCATGGCCGTCGGCACGTCGGCGGCTGCCATCACCTCCTTGGCGAACGCCTTGCTGCCCTCGAGCCGGGCCGCCGCAGCGGACGGGCCGAAGACCGCGAAGCCCGCCTCGCGCACCACGTCGGCGACACCGGCCACGAGGGGGGCCTCGGGCCCGATGACCACGAGGTCCACGCTGTGGCGACGCGCGAGGTCGGCGACGCCCTCACCGTCGAGCAGGCCGCCGGGCAGCGGCTCGCACAGCGCGACCACGTCCATGCCCGGGTTGCCCGGGGCCACGACGACGGCGTCGACCGCCGGGTCGGCGCCGAGGCTGCGGACGATGGCGTGCTCGCGGGCACCGGATCCGATGACGAGAACCTTCACGGCCCCAGCGTAGGGAACCGCGGCGGAGATGAGTGCGCGGCGTCCCCGGGAGGCAGGGGGGGACTTTCTCCCTGGGGACGCCGCGCAGCCGACGTGCGGTCGCCTGGCGGGGGAACCTGCAACACGGCACGCGGGTCGACAGTGTCGACCCCGCCAGAGTGGACCATGACCCGGCCGCCCGTAAAGCCCCGGACTGTCGGACTTTCGCCATTGACGGGATCTCGACAGGACACCACCATGGTCCCAGCACGCGCCCGGGAGGAGCAGAGCATGGGCACGAGGTCCCGCACGACCACCCCGCTGCCGCGCCATGCCCGCTGAACCCGACGTGGCCCCTGCCACCGCCTCCGGGCCCGTTCTGCCCCTCGACCTCGAGCCTGCGGAGGGCGACGCCGACGCCGCGGTGACCCGCGTCTACCTCGCCGCCCTCCAGCACCCCGAGCCCTCCCGTTCCCTCCTGGTGGCGCAGGGTATGCGGTCGGACGTCGTCGACCGCTGCCTCGCCGTCCTGGAGGACCGCGGCCTGGTCCGGCTCCACGGGGGCGGGATGGTCGAGGTGGTGCCGCCGGACATCTCGCTGCCCACCCTGGCCCTCACCTACGAGCGCCGTGCCCGCGAGACCCGTTCCGCGGCGCACGAGCTGGCCCAGGTGTTCTTCCAGGCGCGTTCATCGTCGACGGCCCCGGACCCGGGCTCGATCCGGATCCTCACGTCCCTCGACGAGGTGGCGGCCGCGACGGCGGAGGCGATCGCGGCGGGTACCGAGCTCGTGCGCACCTTCCGCGCGCCGTCCCCGCGCACCGACGCCATCTTCTCCAGCCCGCTGCACAGCCACGAGGAGCCGAGCCGCGGTGCCGGCGGCCGGGTGCTCGACATGATGTCCGTCTACGACACCCGCATCCTCGAGGCGCCGGACGTCCTCACCGTCCTCGAGGCGCGCGAACGCGGGGGTGAGCGCTACCGGTTCACCTCGGCGGTGCCGTTCTCCTGCGTCATCGTCGACGACGCCGCGGCGGTGGTCGACCTCAGCGCCTTCGACGCGAGCGGTTCGGGGTCGGCCCTGGTCCGGTCGAGGCCCATGGTGCTGGCCCTCATCGCCCTCGCCGACCACCTGTGGGCCCTGGGGTCGCCACTGCACCGCCCCGGTGGCGGTGCGGCGGCGGAGCAGCGCGACCAGCAGATCCTGTCGCTGCTCGCCGCAGGGGCACCCGACGCGACCATCGCCCGCCAGACCGGGGTGTCCCAGCGCACCGTCGAGCGACGGGTCCGGGCCCTCATGGACCAGCTGGGCGCCAACACCAGGTTCCAGGCCGGGGTCCAGGCCGCGCGACGCGGCATGCTGTGACCCGGCCCCCTCCCGTCCTGCACGGCCCGTCGGGTTGTGGGATGCGGCGGTGGGGCGTCGGCGCGGATGGCTAGACTCGTGCGTTCTCTGCAGGACGAGCAGGCCGTACGACAAGAAAGTCACCACCGTGACCGCTCCGGACCACACCACCTCCAAGGCGACCACCGCCGAGGTGGCGCGCGAGATCGCCGTCGAGCAGGCGCACGTCGACCTCGTCCACGCCGAGCTCGCCAAGGCCCAGGCGCGGGCCGGTCTCGTGGAGGCCGACGGCCTGGCGCGCGGGCGCACCGACCGCACCGGCGACGTCCGCGACGAGGAGCTGACCGGGCTGTTCGAGCGTGACGCCTTGGTGTTCAACGCCGCTCGTCGTCGCTCGACCCTGGACACCCAGTACGAAGGCCTCGTCTTCGGCCGTCTCGACCTCGACCACGCGCTGGGCAAGGAGGGCGCCGACCCCGATCGCGAGACGCGCTACATCGGTCGCCTCGGCGTCCGTGACGACGACTACGAGCCGCTGGTCGTCGACTGGCGAGCCCCCGCCGCGGCCGCCTTCTACCGCGCCACCCCGGTCGAGCCGATGGACGTGCTGCGCCGACGGGTGCTGCGCTGCAAGGGTCCTGACGTCGTGGGGGTCGAGGACGACCTGATGGTCGCCGAGGCGCCCGACGACCTCGTCGTCGTCGGCGACGGCGCGCTGCTCGCCGCCCTGACCCGCAGCCGCGGCGCCCAGATGCGCGACATCGTGGCCACCATCCAGCGGCACCAGGACGAGGCCATCCGCGCCTCCGCCCGCGGCGTCACCGAGATCACGGGCGGCCCAGGGACCGGCAAGACCGTCGTGGCGCTGCACCGCGCCGCCTACCTGCTCTACTCCGACCGCCGCCGCTTCGAGTCCGGCGGCATCCTCGTGGTCGGCCCCTCCTCCGCCTACACCGCCTACATCGAGCGCGTGCTCCCCTCGCTCGGCGAGGAGTCGGTGACCCTGCGGTCCCTCGGTGACGTCGTCGACGGCGTCACCGCCGTGCGTCTCGACCCGCCGGCGGTCGCAGCCACCAAGGGTTCGCTCCGCGTACGCCGCCTGCTCGCCCGCGCGGCCTCGGACACCCCGCCGGGGGCGCCGAAGCAGTTCCGCGCGTTCGTCAACGGCAAGGCGGTCCGCGTCGACACCCCTGCCCTCGACCGGATCCGCAGCCAGGTGCTCCGCGGCCACCAGCGCAACAACGCGGCGAAGGCGGTGCGCGCCCAGCTCGCCGAGGCGGCGTGGGCCAGCGTGCGCGAGGGCGACCGCGCCGAGTTCATGGACCGCTTCGAGGACCACCTCGAGGTCGACACCTTCCTCGAGCAGTGGTGGCCGCAGGTCGACCCGCGCGAGGTGCTGCTCTGGCTCGCCGACCCCTCCCTGGCACACCGCCACGGCAAGGGCGCCCTCACGCCCCAGGAGTGCGACGACTTCGCGGCCTCGATGCAGGTGGCGCTGGAGACGGGCACCTGGTCGGCGGCCGACGCGGCGCTCGTCGACGACCTCGCCGCCCGCCTGGGCACCGTGCAGGACGCGCCCGCCGAGGAGCGCGGCTTCTACGAGATCGAGGAGCTCGACGACGTCTCGCAGTTCGGCGTCGCCGAGGTCCGCGCCAGCCGCCAGGGCAGCGACGGCTCCAGCACGCGCACGTCGCGCACGGCCCCGACCGACCCGCGCGAGCGACTGCTGCAGGGCCGCGTCGAGGGCCCCGGCGAGTACGCCCACGTCCTCGTCGACGAGGCCCAGGACCTGTCCCCCATGCAGTGGCGCATGCTCGGGCGCCGCGGCCGGTACTCGTCGTGGACCGTCGTCGGCGACGCGGCCCAGGCGTCGTGGCCCGACGCAATGGAGGCCGGCCGGGCGCGTGAGGAGGCGTTCGGCGCCCAGGAGCGACGCCTGTTCCACATGGACACCAACTACCGCAACGCGCGCGAGATCTTCGACTACGCCGCCGAGGTCGTCCGGGCCTCGGTCCCCGACGCCGACATCCCCCAGGCGGTGCGGGAGACCGGTGCGCAGCCGGTCGACGCAGTGGTGACGGGCGGCCGTTGGGCGGAGGTGGGCACCGACGCGGTGGAGACCCTGCTCGGTGAGGTCGAGGGCTCCGTCGCGGTGGTCACCCCCGCCCGGCACGCAGCGGAGCTGGCGGCGCTGGCCGACCTCGACGACCGGGTCGTGGTCATCGACCCGATGTCGACCAAGGGCCTGGAGTACGACGCCACGGTCATCGTCGACCCCGACGAGATCACCGCCGAGTCACCCGGCGGCATCCGCGTCCTCTACGTCGCCCTGACCCGCGCGGCCCACCGCATGACGGTGCTCCGCCACGCCTGACCGCCCCGCCTGACCGCCACGCCTGACCGCCCCGGCAGGCCTCTCCCGGCGCTTCTCGGCCGGCTCTCGCGCGTCTGCCTCATGACTTCCACGACCAGATCGTGATGCCGACATGTCTGTGAAATGGCAATATGCGGTGCTTTGTCATCGGCTGAACGGCGTCACGACTACGCATCAAAGACGGATGCCTTTACTTCATCTTTACTAATACTTTCCTTTCTACGGGGATTCCCATACCTGCTCGTGAAGGTCCGGGAGACCCGCACTGCGAAGGGGAAACTCATGATGTCCACGCGCAAGAGCGTCGTACTGGCCCTGACCCTGGCCACCGGCCCGCTGCTGATCGCCAGCACCGCCCACGCCGCACCCAGCTGCGGCACACCGGCCGTCGAGGCCGTCTTCACGACGGTCCACCACGACCCGGAGAGCGTCGTCACCGGCCAGCACAAGGTCGTCGACCAGCCGGCCCAGGCGGCGGTGCCTGCCGTCTGGACCACTGAGTCCTACGTCGTCACTCCTGCCGTCCCGGCGGTGCCTGAGCAGACCGCCCAGGAGACCAAGTGGACCGTCGGCAACAGCACGGGCCCGGACGGTGACGGGTGGGCCACGACCGGCCGGACCAGGGACCACGCCGCCGTCACCCAGACGCAGTACCAGTGGGAGAAGGTGACGACGACCACGCAGTACGAGTGGGTCGTCAAGGTCATCGACCAGGCCGAGACCTCGACCACGGTCCACCACGACGCCGTCTACGACATGGACCTCTACCTCTACGAGCTCAAGAACGGCGACACGAAGTGGAAGCCGTTCGGCTGGAACACCGCCGATGGGCACGACCAGGGCTGGGACATCGTCGTTCCCTACGTCCACCCGGTGGTCACCGAGGCGTGGGACGAGACCGTCACGACGCCCGAGAAGAGCCACTACGACAAGCAGTGGACGACCTCCCCCACCGAGGCTCCGGCCGACGGCTGGGTGCGCAGCGCCACCGAGCCCCTCGTCACCACCGAGACCGACACCGTCTTCACCGTGGACGACGAGGCGGCCCCGGAGGGCTACTCGCTCGTGGGCCAGGAGACCACCGTCCTCAAGCCGGCCTACACCGAGTACGAGTGGGCGCGCACCGTCGTCGTCACCCCGGCCCAGCCCGAGGTCCCGGCGGTCATGGGTGAGCGCCAGGTCCTCGTCTCCCCGGAGGTCCCTGCCACCGACGAGGTCTCCCACATGGAGGACACCATCGTCACCACCCCGGCCTACGACACCCAGGAGCTCGTGACGCCTGCGGTCCCAGCCGGCGAGGCGTGCCCGGTCATCAGCACCGGCGGCGAGGAGATCGCGGGCCCCGGTGGCTCGGGCGCCGCGAAGACCACCAGCTCGGCGAGCGCCGTGCCGACCCTGGCCTTCACCGGCTTCGACCCCGAGCTGTATGTCGCAGGCGGCCTGGTGCTCCTGTTCGTCGGCTCCGGCCTCACCGTCGTGGCTCGCCGCCGCGAGCACTGACGGTCCACCAGACCGACGCGGCGGGGCTTCGCAGCCACCGCGTCGTACCGGGCGTCGCCTCTTCCCCGGAGGCGGCGCCCGGTTGTGCGTGCGCCGCGGGCGTCAGTCGCCGAGCAGGGAGTGGCGGCTGATGATCTCGTCGCGGCCGGGGCCGACGCCGATCGCCGACACCCTGGCACCGATGAGCTCCTCGAGCCGCAGGACGTAGGCCCGGGCGTTCGCCGGCAGCTCCTCGAAGGTGCGGCAGGTGGAGATGTCCTGCCACCAGCCCGGCAGCTCCTCGTAGACCGGCTTGGCGTGGTGGAAGTCGGTCTGGTTGACCGGCATCTCGTCGTGGCGGACGCCGTCGACGTCGTAGGCGACGCACACCGGGATCGTGTCGAGGCCGGTGAGCACGTCGAGCTTGGTGATGACGAAGTCCGTGGTGCCGTTGACGCGCGTGGAGTAGCGGCCCACCACCGTGTCGACCCAGCCGCAGCGACGCGGACGGCCGGTGGTCGTGCCGTACTCGGCGCCGGTCTTGCGCAGGAACTCGCCCTTGTCGTCGAAGAGCTCGGTCGGGAACGGCCCCTCGCCCACCCTGGTCGAGTAGGCCTTGAGGATGGCGATGACCCGGTCGACCCGCGTCGGGGGGATGCCCGACCCGGTGCAGGCGCCACCGGCCGTCGCGTTGGACGAGGTGACGAACGGGTAGGTGCCGTGGTCGACGTCGAGCAGGGTGGCCTGGCCGGCCTCGAGGAGCACCGTCTTGCCCTCGTTGAGCGCCTTCTCGAGCACGAGCGAGGTGTCGGCGACCATGGGCCGCAGGCGGTCGACGTAGCCGAGCAGCTCGTCCATGACCTCCTCGACCCCGACGGCGCGACGGTTGTAGATCTTGGCGAGGATCTGGTTCTTGAAGGCCAGCGCGGCCTCGACCTTCTGGCGCAGGATCTTCTCGTCGAACAGGTCCTGCACCCGGATGCCGTTGCGGGCCATCTTGTCGGCGTAGGTCGGTCCGATGCCGCGGCCGGTGGTGCCGATCTTGCGCGACCCGAGGAAGCGCTCGGTCACCTTGTCCAGGACCCGGTTGTACGGCGCGATGATGTGCGCGTTGGCGCTCACCAGCAGCCGGGAGGTGTCGACGCCGCGGGCCTCGAGGCCGTCGAGCTCCTCGAAGAGCACGGCGAGGTCGACGACGACACCGTTGCCGATGACGGGGGTGCAGGTCGGCGTGAGGATTCCGGAGGGCAGCAGGTGCAGCGCGTACTTCTCGCGCTTGCCGTCCTTCTCGATGACGATGGTGTGGCCGGCGTTGTTGCCGCCGTTGAACTTCACGACGTAGTCGACGTCGGAGCCCATGAGGTCGGTCGCCTTGCCCTTGCCCTCGTCGCCCCACTGCGCGCCCACGAGCACGATCGCCGGCATACCAGCACCTCTTCCATCACCACGGTCTCGAGCAGAAATGCAGCGAGCCCCTCGCGTACTGCGCGGGGCCCGTACCGGTGAAGGCTACCGGTCCGTGGGATCGGCCAGCGTGGCGAGACCAGCCCGGGCCGCAGCGACGCCGAGCTGGAACCGGGTCTGGACGCCGTGGCGGTCCATGAGCTGGGCCACCCTGCGGCGCACCGTGCGCAGGCTGCAGTGCAGGTAGCGGGCGATCGACTCGTCCTTGAGCCCGAGCGCCAGCAGCCGCATGAGCTCCTGCTCTGCAGGGTCGGGGCCGCCCTCCGGGGCCACGGGCAGGGCTCGGGCGAAGGACCGGTCGAACAGGGCCGTGAACGCGGACACCAGCATCGGGTCACGGATCAGCACGTAGTCGGCGGCGGGGTTGCCCCAGTCGGCGACCGCCACCACCGCCTCCTGGTCGAAGACCGCGAAGTCGGTGGGGGGCACGAGGCTCAGCCGCTGCTCCTCACCCGCGTCGGCCCACGCGCGCACCCAGGTCCGGCCGGCCTTGGTGTCCATGATGTCGATGGGGTAGATCGTCTGCTGCCGGAACGCACCGGCGGACAGCAGCTCGCGGGTCTGGCGGTTGACGTCCGGGTCGAGCCCCGAGCCGACCTCGACGGTCATGGCGCAGTGGCGCACGATCGAGGTGGTGCTGTCGACGAGGTGGCGCAGCACCGACGGCGCGAGGTCCGCTGGCAGCGGCTCGACGACGCGCTGCCCGCGCGTGGAGACGCTGCCCGCCGCCGAGGTCAGCTCGTAGAGGGCGAAGCGCACCTCGGCCAGGTCGTCGCGCCTCGCCTCGAGCTGCCGCTCGCCGCGCTCGAGGATGCGCTGCAGGCGCTCCACGGGGTCCACGAAGAGGGCCTGCACCTGGCGGCGCGGCTCATCGGTGCTGGTCACAGGCCCCCGTCCTCAGTCGGCATCATCTGGCCATTGGCACCATAGTGACACCACTGAGGCCGAAGGCGATGCACAATGAGCGCGCCACCTCGTCGACGACGCAGGGGACGCACCGACGACGGGCACGCGGGACGGACCACGGTCCTCCCCCAGGGGGCGACGGCGGGGGGAGGGATCCGACCAGATCCCTCCCTCCGCCGTCACCATGCCCACGGCCCGACCAACCCGCCGACCAACCCGCCGACCAACGGCCGCCCAACCCCCCGCCGTCCCGCGACGTCTGTGCTGGTGACCGCACGTCCACGACGGGGGAAGTCCGATGACCACGCGACACCAGCCCACCACGCCAGCCACTGCATCCGCCCTCTCGGCCGTGATGCTCGCCATCGCGATCGCCGTCGTGCTCGCGGGGTGCGGACCCTCGAAGGGCCCCGCCACCACGACCGGCACGAGCTCGACGACGCCCACGCCGGCGACGGTCACCGTGACCACCACCGTGACCGCGTCACCGACGGCGACCAGGCCCGTGCCGACGAAGCCGACCCGGCCGACCATCGACCCGTCGCCCACCACGCCACCGCCGGGCAAGGACGCCCCGGCGATCCCGCGCTCGGCGCAGGACTACGGCATCGCCTTCGTCACCGCGTGGGTCAAGGGCGACCGGACCCGCGCCACCCAGCTCGGCAGCGAGGCAGCGGTCAAGGACGCGTTCGCCGTGCGGCCCGGCGTGGCGCCGCGGTTCCAGCACTGCGAGGGCGCCGCGGGCTCGAGCTACTGCACCTGGGAGGGCGACGAGTACACGCTGCAGCTGCGCATCCTCAACGAGACCGCCTCCACGGGACAGCCACACGCCGTGGCCGAGGTCGCCTTCCGGCACTGAGCAGCACCGAGCAGCACCGAGCAGCACCGAGCAGCCGCGCGCCACGGAGCCGGCGACCTCGGGGGTCGCCGGCTCCGTGGCGCTGCAGGTGGTGGGGCGTCGTCGGCTAGAGGCCGAGCTCGCGGGCCCCGGTCGTGGAGGAGTCGCGCAGGAACTCGGTGCAGCGGTGCTCCTCGTCGGTCTCGCCGATCGCGCCGGCCGCCTTGGCCAGGGCAGCAAGCGCGCGCAGGAACCCTCGGTTGGGCTCGTGCTCCCAGGGGACGGGTCCCTGGCCGCGCCACCCGTTCTTGCGCAACGAGTCCAGCGCCCGGTGGTAGCCGGTGCGGGCGTAGGCGTAGCCCTCGACGGTGCGGCCGTCGGCGAGCGCGTCCTCGGCGAGGGTCGCCCAGGCCAGCGAGGAGGTGGGGTGTGCCGCGGCCACCTGGTCGGCAGCGACGCCCTCCTCCAGCTTGGCTGCCGCGGGGTCGACGGGCAGGCGGGTCTCGGGGATGCCGAGCAGGTTGTCGCTCATGCGTGGGTGCCCGCCGAGCGCAGGTGCTGGCAGGCCTCGACGACGCGGGCCGCCATGCCGGCCTCCGCCTCCTTGCCCCAGGCGCGCGGGTCGTACTGCTTCTTGTTGCCGACCTCGCCGTCGATCTTGAACACGCCCTCGTAGTTGGTCAGCATGTAGCCGGCCACGGGGCGGGTGAAGGCGTACTGGGTGTCGGTGTCGATGTTCATCTTGACGACGCCGTAGTCGACGGCCGCGGCGATCTCCTCGGCCGTGGAGCCCGAGCCGCCGTGGAAGACGAGGTGGAACGGCTTCTCGTCCGGCGTGCCGAACTCGCGGTGCACGGCGTCCTGCGCGGCCTTGAGGACCTCGGGCCGCAGCTTGACGTTGCCCGGCTTGTAGACGCCGTGGACGTTGCCGAAGGTCAGGGCCGTCATGAAGTAGCCGTTCTCGCCGGTACCGAGGGCCCTCGCCGTGGCGATCGCGTCCTCGGGCGTCGAGTAGAGCTTGTCGTTGATCTCGTTGGCGACGCCGTCCTCCTCGCCACCGACGACGCCGACCTCGATCTCGAGGACGACGTTCGCCGCCTTGCAGGCGTCGAGCAGCTCGCGGGCGATGGTGAGGTTCTCGTCGAGCGGCACGGCCGATCCGTCCCACATGTGCGACTGGAACCACGGGGTCCCGCCGTCCTTGACCCGCTCGGTGGAGGCGGCCAGCAGCGGCCGGACGAACCCGTCGAGCTTGTCCTTGGGGCAGTGGTCGGTGTGCAGCGCGATGTTGACGTCGTAGTTCCTGGCGACCTCGTGGGCGTAGGCCGCGAGCGCCAGGGCGCCGGACACCATGTCCTTGACCGTGGGACCGGAGAGGTACTCCGCGCCGCCGGTGGACACCTGCACGATGCCGTCGCTGCCCGCCTCGGCGAACCCGCGGATCGCGGCGTTGAGCGTCTGCGAGGACGACACGTTGATCGCGGGGTAGGCGAAGGAGCCTGCCTTCGCGCGGTCGAGCATGTCGGCGTACACCTCGGGGGTGGCGATGGGCATGGGGTCTCCTTAGAGCCATCTGCGGGACTTCGTCGTCGCGCCGATCCTTTCACGTCCGCAGCCGCCCACGACACCCGTCGTCTCAGGCGTCAAGCGCGTCTCGGCGCCCCGTCAGCAGGGCCCGCTCCGCGTCGTTGGCGCAGCGCGCTATCGCGACGGCGTACGCGGCGCGGGCACCGTCGTGGTCTCCGGCGCGGCTGAGCAGCTCGGCCCGCACCGCAGGCAGGCGGTGGCTGTGCGGCAGCTGCTCGTCGAGGTCGTCGAGCAGGGCGAGTCCGGCTCGTGGTCCGTCGGCCTCCGCGACCGCGACGGCGCGCGCCAGCCGGGCGCTCGGGGTCGGGGCGAGCCTGAGCAACGTGTCGTAGTGGGCGACGACGCGGTCCCAGCGCGTCGAGGCGGCGTCGGGGGCGGTGGCGTGCTCGGCCGCGATCCGGGCCTGCACGGCATACCCGGCCGCCTGGACGGTGACCCGTCCGGTGAGGGCAGGAGAGGCGAGCAGCGCCAGTGCCTCGTCGACCTCGTCGCGGTGCCAGCGGCTGCGGTCCTGGTCGGGCAGCAGCACGATCGCTCCGTGCGCGTCGACGCGGGCGTCGCGGCGTGAGTGCTGCAGCAGCATCAGGGCGAGCAACGCCGTGAGGACCGGCTCGCCGGGACGCAGGCCGAGGACCACCCGTACCAGCCGCACCGCCTCACCGGCCAACTCGGCGCGGAGGGCGTCGGGGCCGCTGCCGGGGGCGTACCCGGCGGTGAAGGCGAGGTAGGCCGTCTGGGCCAGGACGTCGAGCCGCTCGGGCAGCTCGGTGGCCGCGGGGACGGCGAAGGGGATGCCCGCCGTGACGATCTTCTTCTTCGCCCGGGTGAGACGGGCAGCCATGGTCGGCTCCGGCACGAGGAACAGGCGCGCCACGTCGGCCGTGGTGACACCCAGGACGAGGCGCAGGGTGAGGGCGCTCGCGGCCGCCGGGTCGAGCGCGGGGTGGCTGCACATGAGGACCAGGCGCAGGAGGTCGTCCTCGACGAGGTCACCCGGGTCGGCCCGCACGGCGCCACTCCCCTCCTCCTCGGCCGCCACGACGAGCAGCGGCACCTTGCGCTGGGCCATCGCCTCACCGCGGAGCCGGTCGAGGATCCGGCGCCGTGCGGTCGTGTGGAGCCACCCGGCCGGGTTGTCGGGCACCCCGTCACGCGCCCAGCGCCGGGCGGCGGCCTCGACCGCGTCGGCCAGCGCGTCCTCCACGAGGTCGAGCCGGCGGAACCGGGCGAGGAGGAGGGACACCAACCGGCCCCACTCCTCGCGCACGACCCCGGCGAGCGCGTCGTCCGGGCCGTCCGGACCGTGCCGACCGCCAGGGCCGCCCGGCTTGCCCGGGTCGTGCTCGTCGGCGCCGGCGGTCACCGGCCCTCGTACCCCTCGACCTGCACCGTCGGCCGGACCTCGACCGTGTAGGACCTCGGCAGGAGCTTGGCTGCGGCGATGGCGGTGTCGAGGTCGGGGAGCTCGACGTCGTAGTAGCCGCCGACCTGCTCGGTCAGCTCGACGAAGGGGCCGTCGGTGACGACCGGGCCGCCTGCACGGTGGCGGATGGTCGTCGCGGTCTCGGCATCGGCGAGGGCGGCGCTCTCCCGCCTGCTTCCGTGCTCGTCGACGAACCTCTCGAAGGCGTGGTGGGCGTCGAAGAGCTCCTGGCGGGCCTCCTCGTCGGCAGCCTCCCACTCACCCGGCTCATAGGCGATGAGGACGACGTACCTCACGAGGGACGGTCCTCCGGCTTGACCACGCGCCGTACCTCGATGCCGTCGCCGAGGGCGGCGATGATCTGGCAGCAGTCCACCAGGTCGTCGAGGTCGTCGGTCTCCACCTGGTAGAAGCCGCCGACCTGCTCGGTGACCTCGGCGAACGGACCGTCGGTCGGGGTGCCACCACCGGCGGGGATGCTGCGGGCCTCGCCCGAGGCGTGGAGCTCGGCGCCGCCGGTGATCTTGTGCCCCCGGCGGCCGAGCTCCTCACCGAACCGGGTGTACTCGGCGTACCCGGCCGTGCGCTGCTCGACGCTCATGGTGGTCCACCAGCGGTCGGCGTCCCCCATGATCAGCACGACGTACTCGGTCATCGCGCTCCCCTCACATCGCCACGGTCGGACGGATCTCGACCGCCGGGTGGAAAGGCGTCGACAGCAGGCGGCCGCAGACCTGCGCCAGGTCGTCGACGTCGTCGGACTCGACCAGGTAGTAGCCGGCGACCTGCTCGGCGCTCTCGGCGAAGGGGCCGTCGGTCACGGTGACGTCGTCGAGCGCGCTGCCGCGGGCGACCCGCGCGTGGGTCGAGGGCGTCAGCTGGGCTCCGCCGACCATCTTGTGGCCACGGGTCCCGAGCAGCTCGACGAACTCGGTGTGGGCGGTGTGCAGCTCCTGCTTCTCCTGGTCGGTCGCGGTGGCGTAGCGCGCCTCCGGGCTCGGCAGGAGCACGAGGTACTGGGTCATGGCTGGTCCTCTCATCGGTGGGTGCGTGCACCCTGATGACGCACGAGCGCCCCTCTAATCGACAGCCTGCCCGAAAACGTGCCGGCGGACCCAGGCGTGCATGGCGACCGCCGCGGCAGCCCCGGCGTTGATCGAGCGCGTGGAGCCGAACTGCTCGATGTGCAGGACCGCAGCGCAGGCCCGGCGCGCCTCCAGCGACAGCCCGGGGCCCTCCTGCCCGAACAGCAGGACGCACTCCCGCGGCAGGTCGTAGGTCTCCAGCGGCACCGAACCGGGGAGGTTGTCGATGCCGACGACGGGTATGGCGCGTGCCGTGCCGTCCTCGGCGCGTCCGGCGGTCTCGGCCCACGCCAGGAGGTCGTCCACCGTGGGGTGGTGGTGCTCGTGCTGGTAGCGGTCGGTCACCATCGCCCCACGCCGGTTCCAGCGCCGCTTGCCGACGATGTGGAAAGCCTTGGCGTTGAAGGCGTTCGCGGTCCTGATGACCGAGCCGATGTTGAAGTCGTGGCCCCAGTTCTCGACGGCGACGTGGAAGTCGTGGCGGCGGGTGTCGAGGTCGGCGACGATCGCGTCGTGCCGCCAGTAGCGGTAGGCGTCGACGACGTTGCGGCGGTCGCCGTCGCGCAGCAGCTCGGCATCCCACTGGTCCCCCGCCGGCCACTCACCGACCCACGGCCCGACGCCGATCTCGTCATCACGGCCGGCGCGGCCACGGCCAGCGCCCGCCAGGTCGTCGTCGCTCACGGGGGCCACCCTAGGCGCGCGGCCACCCCACGACGGAAAAGCCGTTGCCCGGCCGGGGGTGCGGCTGCTGCCATGGAGGAGCACGACCCACCCACCCGAACGACCCACAGACCGGAGAAACCGATGCGAGCTGCCGACACGTCCCGCCAGGTACCCACCTACCGAATGGATGTGAAGGCAGTTGCGCACGTTGACCGTCGGGGTCGTCGCGCATGTTGACGCCGGCAAGACCAGCCTGACCGAACGGATCCTGCACGAGGCGGGAGTCCTCGACCACCCCGGCAGCGTCGACGCCGGTGACACCCGGACCGACTCGCTCGACCTCGAGCGACGCCGCGGCATCACGATCCGCTCCGCGGTCGCCTCGTTCGCGTGGCACGACACCCTCGTCAACCTCGTCGACACCCCCGGGCACTCGGACTTCGTCGCCGAGGTCGAGCGCTCGCTGGCCGTCCTCGACGCCGCCGTCCTCGTCGTGTGCTCGGTCGAGGGGGTGCAGGCGCAGACCCTGGTGCTCGCCCGCGCCCTGCAGCGGCTCGGGCTGCCGACCGTGCTGTTCGTCAACAAGCTCGACCGCGCCGGCGCCGACCCGGACCGGGTCCTCGCACAGGTGGGCGAACGCCTCACCTCCGACGCGGTGCCCCTCGGGACGGTGGACGCGCCCGGGACCCCGCAGGCGGCATACCTGCCGTTCGTGCCGTCGGACGGCGAACGCGCCGACCTGCGGGAGGGGACGCGGGCGGCCCGGGTGCAGCCGGTGGTCTTCGGGTCGGCGATCACAGGAGCCGGGGTGCCGGCCCTGCTCGACGCCCTCACGGACCTCGTCGCCGAGGACGCCGCCTGCACGACACCCCCGGGCGAGGACCACCACCACCTCCTGCAGGGCCAGGACCCCGACCACGACCACGACCACGAGCCCGCCGCCGGGACCGTCTTCAAGCTCGACCGGTCCGCCGCGGGGAGCCGGCTGACCTACGTGAGGGTGACGGGCGGCACGCTGCGGGTCCGCGACCGGCTCGAGCTGGGCGGACGCGCACCCGAACGCGTGACGGGTCTGGAGGTCTTCGGCCCCGACGGGCTGCGCAGGGTCGAGCAGGTCGACCGGGGGCGGATCGCCGTGCTCCGCGGTCCGGTGACGGCCCGGGTGGGCGACACCTTCGGCACCGGTGGGCTCCGGGCGCGGCAGGTCGAGCTGGGCCGGCCCAGCCTCGAGACGGTCGTGGACCCGGTCGAGCCCAGCCAACGAGGACGGCTGTTCGCCGCCCTGACCGAGCTCGCGGAGCAGGACCCGCTCATCGCCCTGCGCCTCGACGACGGCCGTGGCGAGGTGGCGGTCTCGCTCTACGGCGAGGTCCAGAAGGAGGTGATCGCCACCTTCCTCGCCGAGGACCACGGCGTGCAGGCGTCGTTCCGGCCGACGACCCCGATCTGCGTCGAGCGCGTCCGGGCGGCCGGATCGGCGCACCAGCTGATCGACGTCAGCCCCAACCCGTTCCTCGCCACGGTGGGGCTGCGGGTCGAGCCGGCGCCGGTCGGCAGCGGCGTCGACCTCGCGCTGGAGGTCGAGCTCGGCTCGATGCCACCGGCGTTCTTCGCCGCCGTCCGCGAGGGCGTCGACGGCACCCTCACCGAGGCCGTGCACGGCTGGTCGGTGCCGGACTGCCGCGTGGTGGTGACCCACTCGGGCTACTACCCGAGGCAGAGCGCGATGCACGCCGGGTTCGACAAGAAGATGTCGAGCACCGCGGCGGACTTCCGCAGCCTGGCCCGGCTCGTGCTCGCCGAGGCCCTCGCCCGGGCCGGGACGGTCGTCTGCGCGCCCGTGCACCGGTTCGAGCTCGAGGTGCCGCAGGACCTGGTCGGGACGGTGCTCGCCGAGCTGCCCCACCACCGCGCCGTACCCCACGACACCCGGGTGCCCGGCACCTCCGCGACCGCTGCCGCCGTGCTGAGCGGCGACGTGCCGGCCGACGAGGTCCACGGCCTCGCCCAGCGGCTGCCGCACCTGACGCGGGGCGAGGGGGTGCTCACCACCGTCCTGGACCACCACGCGCCGGTGACCGGTCCCCCACCGCGTCGCACCCGGGCCCTGCCCGACCCGTTCGCGCAGGTCGGAGACTGGGGCGTGTCCTGCGCAGCTGGCCAGCCCGGTAGGCCCCCGGCGAGCCCGCGCTCAGGTGACGCACAGGGAGCACCCGGCTGCGACCCGTACCCTTGACCCATGCACTCACTCAGCACCAACTGGATGGACCCCCAGTGGCTCCTCGACCACTTCGGCTCCCAGTTCTTCTGGGTGAGCGTCGCGATCGTCTTCGTCGAGTGCGGGCTGCTCTTCCCGATCCTGCCCGGCGACTCGCTGCTGTTCGCGATCGGGCTGTTCATCAGCACCGGCGACTTCAGCATGAACCTCGTCGTGGCCCTGCTCGTCCTGAGCGCGGCCGCGTTCGCCGGCAACGTCGTCGGCTACGAGATCGGGCGCGCCGTGGGACGTCCCCTGTACGAGCGCGACGGCCGGCTGCTCAAGAAGAAGTACTTCGACGACAGCCACGCCTTCTTCGAGAAGCACGGCGCCAAGGCGCTGGTCATCGGCCGCTTCGTGCCGATCGTGCGCACGTTCATCACCGTCGTCGCCGGCGTCAGCCGCATGGACCGCCGCCACTTCTTCGTGTGGAGCGGCGTGGGCGCGGTCCTGTGGGTGTGGGTCGTCACCCTGCTCGGCTACTTCCTCGGCAACTCGTTCCCCGCGCTGAAGGACCACCTCGAGCTCGCGATCCTGGCCATCGTGGCGGTCTCGGTCGTCCCGATGGTCGTCGAGGTCGTCCGGGCCCGTCGCGGCTACACCACCTCCGAGACGATCGTGGACGAGGCCGGCGAGGCGTACGACGACCTCACCGACGAGCGCGCCTGATCCCTACAGCTCGATCAGGCCGGCCCGCAGGGCTGCGGTGACCGCGGCGGTGCGGTCGGTGACGTCGAGCTTCTCGAACGCCCGCAGCAGGTGCGTCTTCACCGTGGCCTCGCCGATGTGCAGCTCGCGCCCGACCGCGGCGTTGGACAGCCCACGGGCGACGCAGCGCAGGACCTCGGTCTCCCGCTCGGTGAGCGAGGGTCCGGCCGGCGCGCGGAGCCGGCTGGCCAGGGTCGCCATGACCGGCGGGGCGAGGACGGTCTCGCCGCGGGCCGCTCGCCGGATGGCGTCGGCCAGCACCTCGCGGGGCGAGTCCTTGAGCAGGTAGCCGTTGGCCCCCGCCTCGACGGCCCGGACGATGTCGGCGTCGGTGTCGTAGGTGGTGAGGACGAGGACGGCCGGGGCGTCGGGTCGTGCCCGCAGCCGGGCCGTCGCGGCGGCGCCGTCGAGCACCGGCATCCGCAGGTCCATGAGGACGACGTCGGGCGACAGCCGCTCGACGAGCAGGACCGCCTCCGCACCGTCGGCGGCCTCCCCGACGACCTCGAAGTCGGGGTGCTCCGAGAGCATCGCCGCGAGCCCCATCCGCACGACCGGGTGGTCGTCGACGACCAGCAGCCGCAACGTCATCGGGGCACCTCCATGCGCAGCCGTGTCCCCGCGCCGGGGGCGCTGCTGACCTCGAAGCGCCCGCCCACCTCGCCGGCCCGCGCGGTGGCACCGTCGAGGCCGTAGCCGCGATCCGGGTCGTCGGGGGCGAAGCCCACGCCGTCGTCGGCGACCTCGAGCGAGACCGGCGCGTCGGCGGCATACGTGAGGCGGACCTCGAAGGTCCGCGCCTGCGCGTGCCTGCGGACGTTGGCCAGCCCCTCCTGGGCGGTGCGGAGCAGGACGACCTCGGAGTTGGCGGGGAGCACCGTCGGCTGACCCTGCACGACGAGGGTGCCCGCCATGCCAGACTCGGCGGCGACGGCGTCGACCAGTCGGCCGAGCGCCTCGGACAGCGTGCGGGACTGCAGGTGGCCCGGCGTCATCTCGGCCACGATGAGCCGCGCCTCGGAGAGGTTGTCGGCGGCGGTCTGCTCGATGAGGCGCACGCGCTCGCGGACCACCTCGAGGTCGCCCCGGTCGAGCGCCGCCTCGGTGGCCCGGGCCAGGGTGACCACCGAGGTGAACCCCTGGGCCAGCGTGTCGTGGATCTCGCGGGACATGCGTTCGCGCTCGCTCGCGACCCCCTGGGCACGCTCGGCGGCTGCCAGCTGCGCCTGGGTGCGACGGAGCTCGTCGATGGTGAACGCCCGGGAGTCGGCCTCGCGGATGAGCTTGTGGATGAACAGCCCCATGACCAGGGAGAGGGTCAGCGTGATGACCGTGCTGATGGCGATGCCGAGGACGTCGTCGCCGGTGCGGGGGGCCTGCCAGAGGCGTACGGCGCCGATGGCCAGGACCGCGGCGACCACCACCGCAGCGGCGTGGTTGCGCCGCAGCATCGCCCAGGTCTGGGGGAAGAGCCCGAAGGTGAGGACCCACGCCGTACCCGTCCCGTCCACCGCCATGAGCGCCACGAGGGCGACCCAGGCGACGGCGACGTAGCGGACGCCGGCGGTCCGTTCCTCGTCACCGATGCCGCGACGGCCCCAGACGAGGTACGCGGCGGCGATGACGCCCACCCCGAGCAGGGACCACCCGAGGTGGTCTGGCTTCTCGGCGACCAGGACGCCGGCCGTCGTGGCGACCAGGACGCCGAAGAAGACGTGCCACCAGACGAGCTGGCGACGCCACATCTCGTCGAGCTCACCCGTGGAGGTGCCCGGCACCGGCCGGCAGTCCACGGGCTGGTCGGCGCTCATCGGCCCATCATGTCGTGCCGCGCTTGGTCCAGCGGAACGTCCGCGCGCAGATGACGAGCCCCGCGACGAGCCACGCGCCCAGGACGAGCGCGGTCCGGCCGTGCTCCCAGACCCCGGCCATCTCCTGGCCCTGCCAGTCCTGGGGGAAGAACACCGAGCGCATGCCCTGGGCGATCCACTTCAGCGGGAAGAGCGACGCCACCTGCTTGAGCCAGTCGGGCAGGTCCGTGAAGGCGAAGTAGACGCCGGAGATGAACTGCAGGACCAGCGTCGGGGCGATGACCACGGCCCCCACCGACCGGGAGGACGTCGCCACCGAGGAGTAGGCGATCCCGAGCACGGTGCCGCAGGCGACGCCGAGCAGGAAGACCCACACGAACGTGAACCAGTGCACCGCGTCGGTGGGCAGCTGCACGCCGAACCCGAGCCGCGCGATGGCGATGAGCAGCACGAACTGCGCCAGGGAGGTGCTGGCGACCAGCCCGACCTTGCCGAGGAAGTAGGCCACGGGGGGCATCGGCGTCGAGCGCAGCCGCTTGAGCGTGCCGTCGTCGCGCTCCACCGCGACGCTGAGCGCCATCGACTGGAAGCTCGTGAGCATCACGCCGGCCGCGACCATGCCGGGCAGGAAGAACCGGGCGGCATTGACGCCGGCGTCGGCCGCGTCGCCCTCGGAGAACGAGTCACCGAAGATCACCGCGAACATCGACAGCATGAGGATCGGGAAGGCGAACGAGAAGAACACCGCCTCCTTCTCGCGGAAGTACATCTTCAGCTCCAGGACCGTGCGGTCCCAGCCGATCGCTGCGGCGTTCATGCCGACACCGCCATCGAATCGGCCGGCGCGACCTCGTCGAGGTGCGGGGCGATCAGCGACAGGTAGGTGTCCTCGAGCGAGGGCCGCGTGACCGTGAGCCGCGGCACCTCACCCCCCAGGCGGGCGGACAGCTCCGCGACGTACTGCGTGGGGAGACTGGTCCGCTCGGTGCGGCGGGCGCCGCCCTCCTCCCACGAGACCGTGGCCTCCGAGGAGGCGCGGCCACCGAGGTTGGCCGGGGTGTCGAGGGCGAGCATCCGGCCCGCGGCGATGACCCCGACCCGGTCGGCGAGGTGCTCGGCCTCGTCGAGGTAGTGGGTGGTCAGCAGGATCGTCGTGCCGCCGTCGGCGAGGGAGCGGATGAGGTCCCAGAAGTCGCGACGCGCCTGCGGGTCGAACCCGGTCGTCGGCTCGTCGAGGAACAGCAGCTCCGGGGAGCCGACGATCCCGAGGCCGACGTCGAGCCGGCGTCGCTGGCCCCCGCTGAGCTTGCCGATGCGGTCGTCCGCCTTGTCCTGCAGGCCGACCGCGGCGATGACCTCGTCGACGTCGCGGGGGTCGCGGTAGACCTTGGCGGTGCTGGCGACGGCCTCCCGCGGGGTGAGCAGGTCGAGGCCGGTGGAGGTCTGCAGCACGATCCCGATGCGGTTGCGCCACGCGAGATCGGCGTCCTCCGGGTCGCTGCCGAGGACCTTCACGTCCCCGCCGTCGCGGCGCCGGAAGCCCTCGAGGACCTCGACGGTGGTGGTCTTGCCGGCGCCGTTCGGGCCGAGCAGGGCGAAGACCTCGCCCGCCTCGATCTGCAGGTCGATGCCGTCGACCGCCTCACGGGACCCGTAGGTCTTGCGCAGGCCGGTCACGGTGATGGGTGCGTCCATGGGACCAGCCTGCCGCGACAGCAGACCCGCGCGGGAGCACTTTCCGGTTGAACCGTCGTCCACCGACCGGTGGACGACGGGTCAGGGCCGGGTGGGGGGCGACGCCGGGGGCTGCCCGGCAGGCGGCGGGGTCGCCGCGGGGCCGGACCCGGCGGCGTACCCGCTCGGGGGCGGGATGGTCGCGTCGCGCTGGCCGAAGTCGACCTTCACCGCGTCGCGCTCCTCGCCCTGCACCTCGAAGTACTCCTCGCGGTGGATGCCGAACATGTTCGCCACGATGTTGCTGGGCACCGTCTCGACCTTGGTGTTGAGCTCGCGCACGTTGGCGTTGTAGTAGCGCCGCGCGGAGGCGATGCGGTCCTCCGTCGCGGTGAGCTCCTGCTGCAGGGCCAGGAAGTTCTGGTTGGCCTTGAGGTCGGGGTAGGCCTCGGCGACGGCGATGAGGCGGCCGAGCGCCTGGCTCAGCAGGCCCTCGCTCTGCGCCTGCTGGGCGGGGCTCTGGCCACCGGCCATGGCGGCCGACCGGGCCTTCATGACGTCCTCGAGGGTGCCGCGCTCGTGGGCCGCGTAGCCCTTGACCGTCTCGACGAGGTTGCCGATGAGGTCGTGCCGGCGCTTGAGCTCGACGTCGATCTGGCGCCAGGCCTCCTGCACGAGGTTGCGCAGCTTGATGAGGCCGTTGTAGATGCCGACGGCCGCGAGGACCAGCAGCACGACGACGACGGCGATGACGATCCAGACGATCATGAGACTCCCCTTGGTCTGCGCGAGTGCCCTGAGCCTAGGCCCTGCGCGCGGCCGCGGGCAGTGCGCCGGGCGGCTCAGGCGAGGCCGAGCTCCTCGAGCCCGTAGACGAAGCGGTACTCGAACCCGGCCTCGGCGAACTTCTCCGCGGCACCGGTGGCCCGGTCGGCGATGGTGGCCACGGCGACGACCTCGGCGCCGGCTTCGCGGGCGGCGTTCGCGGCCTCGAGCGGCGAGGCGCCGGTGGTCGAGGTGTCCTCGACGATGACGACACGGCGACCCTCGATCGAGGGGCCCTCGATGCGCTGCTGCAGGCCGTGCGCCTTGCCGGCCTTGCGGACCACGAACGCGTCCTTGCGCTCCCCCGCGGCGGCGCTGGCGTGCAGGATCGACGTGGCGACCGGGTCGGCACCGAGGGTCAGACCGCCCACCGCGTCGTACGCCAGGTCGGAGACGAGGTCGCGCATGACCAGGCCCACCAGCGGCGCCGCCTCACCGTCGAGGGTGATCCGGCGCAGGTCGACGTAGTAGTCCGCCTCCTTGCCCGAGGAGAGGGTGACGCGGCCGTGGACGATGGCCTTGTCCTTGATGATCTCGAGCAGGCGGGCGCGGGCGGCGGAGGTGTCGGTCACGGCTCAGCAGCCTACCGAGCGTCGCGACGCTGCTTCGGACGGTGCACCGTACGGGCGCGCGAGCGGACCAGTGCGCGAGGGAGGAAGCGCAGCCCGGCGACGATGGCCTTGTACTGCGCCCCGGGCACGGACACGACCTTGCCCTTGGCGACGTCCTCGAGGCAGTCGTGCACGAGACGACGGGCGTCGAGCCACATGAACCCCGGCACACCCGACATGGTGACCCCGGCACGCTGGTGGAACTCGGTGTGGGTGAAACCGGGGCAGAGCGCCATGGCGGTGACCCCGGTCCCGGCCAGCTCGCCGGCGAGCGACTCGGTGAAGACGGTGACGAAGGACTTCTCCGCCGAGTAGCTGCCCGAGGTGATGAAGCCGGCCACCGACGAGACGTTGACGATGGCGCCGTGCCCGCGTTCGCGCATGGCCCGCGCCCCCGCGTGCGAGAGGACCAGGACGGCCCGGCAGAGCACGTCGAAGACGGCCTCCTCCTGGCTGACCTCGTTGTCGAGGAACCGCTTGCGCAGGGAGTACCCGGCGTTGTTGACGAGCAGGTCGACCGGCCGGGCGGCGTCGGCGAGGCGCTCGGCGACCTTGCCGGTGTCGGCCCGGTCGGACAGGTCGGCCACGAGGATCTCCGTGGCCACGCCGTACTTGGCCTGGAGCTCGTCCGAGACGTTCTCGAGCCGGGCGCGGTCGCGGGCGACGAGCACCACGTCGTGGCCCCGCTCGGCGAGCTGGTGGGCGAACGAGAGGCCGATGCCGGCGGTCGCGCCGGTGACGAGGGCAGTGCTCATGGGCCCACTGTAGGTGCGTCCCCTTAGGGTTGCCCCGTGCGCATCGCGACGTGGAACGTCAACTCCATCAGGTCCCGGATCGACCGCGTCGAGGCGTGGCTCCAGCGCACGGACGTCGACGTCCTGGCGATCCAGGAGACCAAGGCCACGGACGCCCAGTTCCCGTTCGACCGGCTCGCTGCGCTCGGCTACGAGGTGGCCCACCACGGGCTCAACCACTGGAACGGCGTGGCCATCGTCTCGCGTGTGGGGCTTGCCGACGTGGTGCCCTCCTTCGCGGACGCACCCTCGTGGGGCGAGCCGCCCGTGGTGGAGGCCCGCGCGCTGACCGCGACCTGCGGCGGCATCAAGGTCACCTCCGTCTACGTGCCGAACGGCCGGGCTCTCGAGGACCCCCACATGGCCTACAAGCTGCAGTGGCTCGCCGCCCTGCGTGCGCAGGCCCAGCACTCGGTCGAGGCCGGCGAGACCGCCGCCATCATGGGCGACTGGAACATCGCGCCTCAGGACGAGGACGTCTGGTCGATGGAGTACTACCTCGACAAGAGCCACGTGTCGGCGCCCGAGCGGGCGGCCTTCCAGGCGGTGCTCGACACCGGCTTCGTCGACGTCGTGCGGCCCCACACGTCCGAGCCCGGCACCTTCACCTACTGGGACTACACGCGCCTGAGCTTCCAGAAGCGCCGCGGCATGCGGATCGACTTCATCCTCGGCTCCCCGGCGTTCGCCGACCGGGTGCTGGGCGCGGCCATCGACCGCGAGGAGCGCAAGGGCAAGGGCGCCTCCGACCACGCCCCCGTCGTCGTCGAGATCGCCGACTGACCGAGCCACGCAACACGGCGGTTGCTCTGGGAAACGGGGACTACAGAGCCCGTTCTGCCGAGAAGACGCCGTGTTGCGCCGGTGTCGCGACGGCCGGGCGGAGGCCCAGCCCTGTGGACGCGGCGGCCCCGGCGAGGGCGGCGACGGCGGCCCCGGCGAAGACGGTCTGCACCTGCACGACCCCGGCAGCGACCAGCGCCTTGGTGTCGGACTGGTCGGGCAGGGCCGCGACCGTGGCGTAGTAGCGGTGCAGGCCGATGGCGGTCAGGAGCGCGAGCCCGACCACCATGCCGACCATCCGTGCGACGACGACCAGCGCGGAGGCGACACCGTGAGCCTCGTGGGGGGCGGCGGTCAGCGCGGCGTTGTTGACGGGGGCGAGGGCCAGCCCGATGCCGAGGCCGACCAGCGCCAGGACGACCGTCGCGGAGAGGTGGTCCAGGGCGCCGTCGCCCCAGCGGCTCATCACGAACAGGCCGACCGCCGCCAGGGCCAGGCCCACGCCGCTGACGACGCCGTCGCCGAGCCGACGCAGCGACCATCCACCGAGCAGCGCACCCACCGGCACGGCGACCAGGAACCGGACGAGCACCAGCGCGGCCTCGGTCTGGGAGCTGGTCAGCGTGAGCCGGGCCAGCACCGGCACGTCGACCACCACGGCCACGAGCGCGACCCCGGCGCAGGCACTCACCAGCAGGGCGTACCGCGCGCGGCCGCGGACGACCCCACGCGCCACGAGCGGCGTCTCGACCCGGCGGTGCCGCCACAGGTAGGCGCCGAAGGCCAACGCCCCCAACGGCAGGAGCGCGAGCCCCAGCGGCCCGACGACCTCCCGCTCCGGGTCGCTGGCGGCGAAGGTCAGCACGACGCTGCCGAGCGCGACGGCCAGGAGCAGCGCGCCGGGCAGGTCGGCGCGCCCGAGCACGGCCCACCAGCCGCGGGCGCTGACCGCCAGCCACGCGAGCACCAGGACGAGCGCCACGACGCCGACCGGGGTGGCCAGCCGCGAGGTCGACCCGCCGAACGGCACGAACGGCACACCGAGGGTCACGTCCGTGACCAACCGCTGCGGCGCCGCGAGGGCGACGCCCGTGACGACGAGGGCCAGGACACCGACGACGAGCGGCACGGCGCGGGGCCGCCCCGGCCGCTGACCGCCGGCGAGCAGCACCGCGCCGGTCAGCACGACACCGGCGATCGCGTTGAGCCAGAAGATCGTCCGCCAGCCCGAGACCGCGAGCACCACAGCGCCGAGCACGGGCCCGAGCACGCTGCCGAGCTCCTGCACCGCCCCCACGACGCCCAGTGGCACGCCGCGCCTCCCGACGGGCCAGAGGTCGGCCACGAGGGCCAGGGTCGCCGGCACGAGACCACCGCCGCCGATCCCCTGCAGCACTCGCCCCGAGACGAGCACCGGCAGCTCGACGGCGAGGGCGGTCACCGCCGACCCGACGACGAAGATCGCCAGGCAGGCCACCAGGATCCGTTGCCGCGCAACGAGGTCCGCGAGTCGTCCGATCAGCGGCAGCACGGCGATGTAGCCGAGCAGGAAGCCCGAGATGATCGGGGTCGCCTTCTGCAGCGCGTCGATGCCCAGGCCGACGCCGGTCATCATGTCGGTGAGCGCCAGCACGACGACATACGTGTCGGCCGCCGCGAGCGCCACGGCCACGGAGGCCGTGGCGAGCAGGGCCCTAGGGGCGGGTGATCGCAACGGCCTTGGCCAGGCTCGTGAGGTGCAGGGTGTAGGTCGAGGTGGCGCCGGCGTAGAACGGGCCCTTGATGACGACGGTGCGCAGCTCCTTGTCGGAGCGGGTCACGCCGTAGGTCACGTCGAAGGTGCCGTTGCGGTCGCCGGTGACGAGCAGGTCGGCCACCGCGCCGCCGGGGAGCTTGCCCGTGAAGGTGTTGAGGACGTCTGCCCCGTCACGGACGGTGGAGGCCTTGGCGAGGTCCTGCGTCCTCGTGATGAGGCTGGTGATGCCGGTCGAGGTGTTGAACAGCTGGGCCGGGTTGGGGGCGCCGTACTTGGCCGGGTCGATCTTGACGAACGACGGCGTGAAGAACTTCATGTAGACGTCCTGCTCCACGGCGACGACCTGCACTGTGCCGGTGATGCCGCGGATCGAGGCGTTGAGGGTGCCTTGGAAGGACGGCGGGGTGAAGACGCCGGTGCCCTTGGCGGCCGAGACGCCGACGGCCTTGCCGGGCAGCCCCGTCGACTCGAGGGTGAAGTCCACCGCAGGGCTCTTCTCCAGCTTGGCGCGGGCCGCCGCGAGCTGCTGGGCCGGGGACTGCTCCACCGCACCGCCGTCGCCACCACTCGAGCAGCCGGCCACCGCCAGCAACGACAGGACGGCGGCGACAGCTGCAACGGCTGGGCGGAGGGTGGCGCGCACAGGCCCACCGTAACCGCCCGGCACCCACCACAGGTCCGGACGCGCAGGCCGCGCAGGGGACCGCTCCCCATGGTCGGTTCGCCTTGCGGCTCCTAGCGTTCCCCGCACACCGGCACCGTGCCGGCCGTCACGAGGGGGAACTCCCATGCAGCTGCTCAGCACCCACCGCCGCCGGCTGGCGACCGCCGCCGCGTCCGTCGTCCTGGTCGCCGCCCCACTGGTCTCGACCGTCGCAGCGAACGCGGCGGACACCGCGACGGGCCGCGTCAACACGAGCGGCGCCGCGCTCAAGGTCCGCTCGGCCCCGACGACGAGCTCCACCGTCGTCGGCACCCGCGCCGACGGGGCGCGCGTCACCATCACCTGCCAGACCTACGGCCAGCAGGTGTCGGGCACCTATGGCAGCTCGACGGTCTGGGACAAGCTCAAGAGCGGCGGCTACGTCAGCGACGCCTTCGTCAAGACCGGCTCCGACGGCCTGGTCGCCCCGCTCTGCAAGGGCACCACGCCTCCGCCGCCGACGCACACCCAGTCGGCCAAGGTCACCGCCACGATCGCCGCCGCCAAGGGGATGCTCGGCAGGTACCCGTACTCATGGGGTGGCGGCAACGCCTTCGGCCCGACCAAGGGGATCTGCTGCAGCCCCAGCGGGATCGACGACCGCAACACCGTGGGCTTCGACTGCTCCGGCTTCATGGAGTACGTCTTCCACAAGGGCGCCGGCCTGCGCCTGTCGAGCACCTCGCGCAGCCAGTACGCCGACGGGCCCCGCGTCCCGATCTCCCAGATCAAGGCCGGAGACATGGTCTTCTGGTCCAGCTCGAGCAGGACCGCGTCCGGCATCCACCACGTCGCCCTCTACATCGGTGACGGCAAGATCGCGGAGGCCAACCGCGTGAGCGGCCCCGACATCCGCGTCCGCGCCTTCTCCCGCGGCGAGTCCGGCGTCATGCCCTACGTGGTGCGCCCGATCCGCTGACCAGCACCACCGGGCTGGGGTATGGCGCGTGGTCACCACGCGCCATACCCCAGCGTCAGTCGGGCGTCGCCTCGTGACCGGGCCGCCCGGGGGTGCGTCGCTCGGCCTTCATCTCGGCCTCGAAGACGTGCCGGCGCCCCTGCACCAGCTCGTCGCGCACCAGCTTCTCCAGCCGCTGGAAGTCGGCGTAGTAGCCGTCGTCGAACTCCTCGACGAGCTGGAAGGTCCAGCGGCCGTCGAGGACGTTGCGGCCGACGAGCTCGGTCTCGAGGCGGTCGGCGAGCGCGTCGTGGCCGGCCTTGCGCAGCAGGTCGCAGGCGTCGCCGAGGGCGAGGTCGGCGGTGCCGGTGAGGCGGTGCAGGCCGTAGAGCCGGCCGCGCACCTCCTCGATCGCCTCGAACGCCTCGCTCACCTTGCCGACCGCCTCGACGGTGGCGTCGTCGACACCCTCCGGCCGCCGGTCGAGGCCCTCCTCGCCCGGCCGGGCCCGCCGGCCACCCTGCCCGTCCACGTGCTCCTCGCTCATGCTGGAAGTCTGCGCGATCAGGCGGCGGCGCGCACCACGAGGTGGTCGGCGTCGTCGTCGCGGTCGACCACCACGCTCTCGCCGTCACGGACCTGCCCGGACAGCACGGCCTTGGCCAGCCGGTCGCCGATCTCCTTCTGCACCAGTCGCCGCAGCGGGCGCGCGCCGTAGGCCGGGTCGTAGCCGGTGATGGCCAGCCACTCCCTCGCCGCGTCGGTGACCTCGAGGGTGATGCGGCGGTCGACCAGGCGGGTGGCCAGCTCGCGCACCTGCAGCTCGACGATGTGGCTGAGCTCGTCGGAGGACAGCGGGTCGAAGATGACGACCTCGTCGAGTCGGTTGAGGAACTCCGGCTTGAAGCTCGCCCGCACCACCCCCATGACGGCGTCGCGCTTGGCCTGCTCGTCCATCAGCGGGTCGATGAGGAACTGGCTGCCGAGGTTGCTGGTCATGACGAGGATGACGTTGCGGAAGTCGACCGTGCGGCCCTGCCCGTCGGTGAGCCGGCCGTCGTCGAGGACCTGCAGCAGGATGTCGAACGTCTCCGGGTGAGCCTTCTCCACCTCGTCGAGGAGCACGACCGAGTAGGGGCGCCGGCGCACCGCCTCGGTGAGCTGGCCGCCCTCCTCGTACCCGACGTACCCGGGGGGCGCCCCGATGAGGCGCGCGACCGAGTGCCGCTCGGAGTACTCGCTCATGTCGATGCGCACCATGGCGCGCTCGTCGTCGAACAGGAAGTCGGCGAGGCTCTTCGCGAGCTCGGTCTTGCCGACACCGGTCGGTCCGAGGAAGAGGAACGACCCGGTCGGCCGGTTGGGGTCGGCGAGGCCGGCCCGCGAGCGCCGTACCGCGTCGCTCACGGCCGCCACCGCCGTGGACTGGCCGATGAGGCGCGCGCCGATGATCGACTCCATCGACAGCAGCTTCGCGGTCTCGCCCTGCAGCAGGCGGCCGGCGGGGATGCCGGTCCACGCGGAGATGACCTCGGCGATGTCGTCGGCGCCCACGCGCTCCTTGACCATGAGGTCCTCGGCCTGGCTGCCCTCGGCCTCCTGCGCGCTGCGCAGCGACGTCTCCAGGGCCGGGATCTCGCCGTAGAGGATCCGCGACGCCTTCTCGTAGTCGCCCTCGCGCTGGAGCCGGTCGGCCTGACTGCGCGCCTCGTCGATCTGCGACTTGAGGTCGCCGACGCGGTTGAGGCCGGACTTCTCGGACTCCCAGCGGGCGTTGAGGGCGGCGAGCTCCTCGGACTTGTCGGCGAGGTCCTTGCGCAGCCGCTCGAGGCGCTCGACCGAGGCCTCGTCCGTCTCGCGGGCGAGGTGCAGCTCCTCCATGCGCAACCGGTCGACCGCACGCCGGAGCTGGTCGATCTCGACCGGCGAGGAGTCGATCTCCATGCGCAGCCGGGAGGCAGCCTCGTCGACCAGGTCGATGGCCTTGTCGGGCAGCTGGCGCCCGCTGATGTAGCGGTCGGACAGGCTGGCCGCGGCGACGAGCGCGGCGTCCTCGATCTCGACCTTGTGGTGCGCCTCGTAGCGCTCCTTGAGGCCGCGCAGGATGGCGATGGTGTCCTCGACCGACGGCTCGCCGACGAAGACCTGCTGGAACCGGCGCTCGAGGGCGGGGTCCTTCTCGATGTGCTGGCGGTACTCGTCGAGCGTCGTCGCGCCGACCAGGCGCAGCTCGCCCCGGGCCAGCAGCGGCTTGAGCATGTTGCCGGCGTCCATGGCGCCCTCGCCGGTCGCCCCCGCCCCGACGACGGTGTGCAGCTCGTCGATGAACGTGACGATCTGCCCGTTGCTGGCCCTGATCTCCTCGAGCACGGCCTTGAGCCGCTCCTCGAACTCGCCGCGGTACTTCGCGCCGGCCACCATCGCCCCGAGGTCGAGGCTGATGAGCCGCTTCTCGCGCAGGGACTCCGGCACGTCGCCGTCCACGATGCGCTGGGCCAGCCCCTCGACCACGGCGGTCTTGCCGACACCCGGCTCGCCGATCAGGACGGGGTTGTTCTTGGTGCGGCGCGCGAGCACCTGGACGACGCGGCGGATCTCGGTGTCGCGGCCGATGACCGGGTCGAGCTTGCCGTCGCGGGCCATCTGGGTGAGGTCCGAGCCGTACTTCTCCAGCGCCTCGCCGGCCTCGGCCGGCGTCTCGCTGCTGACCTTGCGACCGGCCCGCAGGGCGTCGATCTTGGCCTCCATGTCCTTGGCGCCGCGCTGCTTCACCGCCGCGAGGTGGCCGGTCTCGGCCAGCGCGAGCAGGAGCAGGTCGACCGCGAGGTAGGCGTCGCCCCGTGCGCGCATCAGGGTGTCGGCGTGCTGCAGGACGGCGACCGCCTCGCGCCCGAACGTCGGCGGCTGGTTGGCGCCCGTGGTCGTCGGCAGGGTGCGCAGCCGCGCGTCGGCCTGGCCGAGCACGTGGGCCGCCCCCGTGCCGGCAGCCTGGAGCAGCACGTCGGCCTGAGCGTTCTCGAGCTGGATCAGGGCGCTCGTGAGGTGGTCGGGGGTGATCTCGGGGTTGCCGGCCGTCTGGGCGGCGCGCTGGGCGAGGGCGAGGGCCTCGCCGACCTTGGCGGTGGGCTTCAGATCCATGCCTGGGTGCTCCTGTGTGGTTCAAACGGGGTCGTGCAGCTGCTGGTCAGTCGCTCACTGGAGGCAACCGCTCCAAAGTTGAGTGTATTCCGCTCAACCTTAGAGCGCAGGAGTACTAGGTCCCGTCGACCGTCGTCAGAGCCCGGCGGGCGTCGTGGGCTCCGGGTCGTACCAGCCGCCCCGCTCCTCGGCGAGCGCGCTGAACCGGTCACGCAGGCCACCCTCGACGGGGCCGGACTCGTCGGCGACGTTCTCCTCGACCACGTGGACCGCCCACTCGTGGTCCTCGGAGTCGTCCTCGCCGGCCAGGGCCTCGCGCACGACCTGGGCCGCGAAACCCTCCTCCACGAGCTCGGCCGCGACCTCGTCGGCGGTGTCACGGTCGGGGAAGACCAGCAGGTGCTCGCTCACGCAGTGAGTATGCCTCGCGGCAGGCGGTGCCGCCCCGCGCCGCGCGGGCCGCGAGAGGGCGGCAGCGACGGGTG
>NZ_JBFRFA010000015.1:0-81463 GCF_052114585.1 Pedococcus sp. 2YAF34 | reverse complement strand
GCACCACCCCACGGTGGTGCCGGCCGCCGGCGTTCACGGCCCCTCGTCGCCTGACTGCGCCGTGCACAGGGCAGCGATAGGGTCCCCGGCATGCAGGGGGATGCCACGGGGTGGGCGCAACAGCTGAGGTCATCAGGTCGTGTCGAGTTCCGGGTGTCGCGACGGAAGGTCGGCCTCGTGGCCCTCGGCGGGGCCTGTCTGACGCTCGCCTCCGGCGCCATGTTCGTGTCGAAGCTGGGTGGCCCCGACGTGGGCGGCCTCGTCGTGGCGGGCTTCGCCTTCGTGTTCTTCGGCCTGTGCAGTGCCGTAAGCCTGCTGGCCCTCGTGCGGGGCGGCACCGCCTTCGCGGTCACGACCGAGGGGGTCGAGGCGGACCCCGCCCAGCCGGGTCGAGCGATCCCGTGGGACCAGGTCGTCACGGTCGAGGTGGTCTGCCAGGGGCGCGACCGCATCGTGCAGCTGCACCTCACCGACGGTGAGTTCGAGCGGCAGGCCGACGTCAACGCCGTGAGCCGTGCGCTCTCCGGCGTCAGCGAACGCATCACCGGAGGTCCCGCGGTCTGGCTTCCGCGGACCACCGCCGCCCACCCGGAGGAGCTGGCGCAGTGGCTCCGGGAGGAGGCCGGCCACCGCAGCCGAGCCCTAGGCTGACCCCATGCAGAGTCCACTGTTCGAGCAGGCCAACCTCGAGGTGCAGGCGGAGCAGCGCTTCGCCCTGCAGAACCCCCAGATGCTGCGCGTCCACCTCGGCGGCGACGTGCTCGCCGTCAAGGGGGCGATGGTGTCCTACCAGGGCAACATCCGGTTCGACCACGAGAAGGCCGGCAGCGTCGGCAAGCTCTTCAAGAAGGTCGTCACGGGCGAGGACGTCTCCCTCATGCGCGTCTCCGGCGAGGGTGACGTGTTCTTCGCGTCCGAGGCCGGCTTCGTCTTCCTCGTCGACCTGACCGGCGACGCCCTCAGCGTCAACGCCCGCAACCTGCTGGCCTTCGACTCCTCCGTGGCGTGGGACATCAAGCGCGTGCAGGGGGCTGGGGTGCTCAGCGGCGGGCTGTTCAACACCACGCTGCAGGGCACCGGCACGGTGGCGATCCACACGGTGGGCCAGCCGGTGATCCTCGACTGCAGCAGCCAGCCGACGTTCGTCGACGTGCAGGCCTGCGTCGGGTGGTCGGCCAACCTCGTGCCCCAGGTCGTCTCGAGCATGAACGTCCGCTCGATGCTGCGCGGCGGGTCCGGCGAGGCGTTCCAGTACGCGTTCCACGGCCAGGGCTTCGTCATCGTCCAGCCCAGCGAGTGGACGCCTCCTCCGACGCAGGGCGGGGGCGGGGGCGGCGGGTTCAACCTCGGCGGCCTGCTCGACGGCTGACCTCACCGATGACCTCAGCCACGAACCCGGCCACGGACCCGGCCACGACCTCGACCTCGGCCACGACCCGGGCCACGACCTCGGCGACGGGATCCACCCCTCCTCCCGGCACCGACCCCGAGCTCGTCTCACGGCTGCGCGCGGACCTCGAGCAGGCGGGGTACACCCTCGACGGCGTCGACGCCCTCATCGGCCCGCTGGCGAACGCGGCCCTGGGACGCGAGCAGGCGCTCCCCGCCCAGCGGGCGACAGCCGACGCGGGCACCCCGGTGGCGACGTTCGTGCGCCTCTTCGTCCTTGGCGACGCGGTCGACGCCGGTGACGTGGCACTCGCCCTGCCGACGCTGGGTCTGGAGGGTGCGCACCGCCTCGGGCTCGTCCGTGACCAGGGACCCGGCGTGGTCGCGTCGTGCGACCTGAGGCCCTACGGCGACGAGCGGCACCACTGGTGGGTGGCCTCCGACCTCGCCGAGCTCGCGACGCGCGAGCCGCTGCGCGAGGACCACGTGCTCGGGCTGGGCGGCGCCTCGACGACCCTCGCGTCGTGGACGCCGCGGCCGCAGGTGAGCCGCGCCCTGGACATCGGGACCGGGTGCGGGGTGCAGGCGCTGCACCTCGGCGCCCACGCCGAGCACGTCACCGTCACCGACATCTCCGAGCGCGCCCTGGCCTACGCGCGGTTCAACGCGGCGCTCAACGGGTGTGACTGGGAGGTCGTCGGTGGCTCGATGCTCGACCCGGTGGCGGGTCGCCGGTTCGAGCTCATCGTGAGCAACCCGCCGTTCGTCATCACCCCGCGCACGCCGGACATCCCGCTGTTCGAGTACCGCGACGGTGGCGCCGCCGGCGACGAGGTCGTCTCCGGCCTCGTGCGCTCCATCGGCGACCACCTCGAGCCCGGCGGCATCGCCCAGTTCCTCGGCAACTGGGAGGTCGTGGGCGACGCCGACTGGCGCGACCGCGTCCGCGGCTGGGTCGAGGGCACGGGGCTCGACGCCTGGGTGGTGCAGCGGGAGGTGCAGGACCCGGCGCAGTACGCCGAGACGTGGGCCCGCGACGGCGGCCACCACAGCGCCACGGCCGAGTTCGCCACGATGTATGCCGCCTGGCTCGACGACTTCGCCTCGCGCGACGTGACGGCGGTGGGCTTCGGTGTGGTGACGCTCCAGTGCCCCGCGACCGACAGGGCGCCGTTCCTCGAGCTCGACGAGGTCAGCGGCCCGGTCGCCTCACCCATGGGCCCGCACGTGCTCGCCGGCATCCGGGCGCGGACGTGGCTCGCCGAGCACGGCGACGACGAGCTGCTGGACGTCGCCTGGAGCTGCGCGCAGGACGTCACCGAGGAGCGGCACTCCCGCCCCGGCGACACCGACCCGAGCGTCATCCTGCTGCGGCAGGGGGGCGGGCTGCGCCGGGTGGTGCGGCTGGACACCGCCGGGGCTGCGTTGGTCAGCGTCTGTGACGGCACCCTGCCCGCCGGTGCCGCGGTCGACGCGATCGCCCAGCTGCTCGACGTCCCCGCCGCGGAGCTGCGGGCCGACCTCGTGCCGCTGCTGCGCGGGCTCGTCGCCGACGGCCTGCTCGTCTGACCTAGGCGTTGTCGATGGTTCCCCACGTCGTGGTGCTCAACGGTGGCTCGAGCTCGGGCAAGTCGTCCCTGGCGGGCAAGCTGGTCCGCCTGCTGCCGGGCACCTGGCTGCGGTTGAACGTGGACACCCTCATCGACGCGCTGCCGCCGGCCTTCGACGAGGTGGAGGGTGGGTTGGTGCTCGGGCTGGACGGCAGCGTCTCGACGGGGCCCGAGTTCGCCCGGGTCGAGAGCGCGTGGATGCGGGGTGTCGCCACGATCGCGGCCGAGGTGCCGGTGGTGGTCGAGGACGGGTTCCTCAGCGGGCCGGTGGGGCAGGAGCGGTGGCGCGAGGCGCTCGCCGGCCTGGACGTCCTGTGGGTCGGCGTACGGTGCGCGGCCGACGTCGCCGAGGCGCGAGAGCGGGCCCGCGGCGACCGGATCGGGGGCATGGCCCGCGCCCAGGCCGAGGCCGTGCACGCAGGGATCGGGTACGACCTCGAGGTCGACACGGGTGCGCTGTCGCCGGACGCTGCGGCAGCCGTCGTCGCGTCGGCGGTCGTGGACCGGACCTGACCCTGCTCGAGTGAGCACGGAGGTCCCGTCCTTGCCCGGGGGCCGGCATCTGCGCACGTCAGGAAAGGTGTTGTGAGTGAGCGCTCACTCACTTACTCTGTCCATGTGACACCGCGCGCCCCCGCCATGGCCCCTGAGGACCGTCGTGCCGCCATCATCGCGGCGACGGTCCCCCTGCTGCGTGACAAGGGGTCTGCCGTGAGCACGCGCGAGATCGCCAAGGCCGCCGGCGTCGCGGAGGGGACGATCTTCCGCGTCTTCGAGTCCAAGGACGAGCTCGTCGCGGCCTGCGTCCACGAGACGTTCGGCACCGACGCCCTCCAGGCCGCGCTCGGGCGGGTCGACCGCGACCTGCCGCTCCGGGAGCGCCTGGCGGTCGCCGTCGCCCTGATGCAGGACTACCTGCGCGACATCTTCACCCTGATGTCGGTCCTGCACGCCTCCGGCGAGCCCGTCCGGCGACCGGGTGGCCGGCACCAGCCCGGGCGGGAGCAGGCCGGCTCGGCGGTCGACGAGGCCTTCGTCGACCTCGTCGGGGACGACGCGGACCAGCTGCGGCTGCCGCCGCTGGAGGTCGTCACCTACCTGCGCATGCTCACGCTCTCCAGCGTGCACCCGATGCTCGGCCACCAGGGCTCCACCGCGCAGGAGCTGGTCGACGTCATCCTCGAGGGGACGCTCGCGCGTCAGGACACCGTGAACGCCAACAACCGCAAGGGCGCCCGGGGCGTCGTCAAGGGGGAGAAGTAGTGCTCATCAAGATCGTCCGCGACTACCTGCGGCCCTACCGCGGGCTGGTCGCCGTGCTCGTCGGGCTGCAGCTCGTGGGCACCATCGCCTCGCTCTACCTGCCCAGCCTCAACGGCCGCATCATCGACGAGGGTGTCGCCAAGGGCGACACCGGCTACATCCTGCGCACCGGCGGCTGGATGCTCGGCGTCTCCCTCGTCCAGATCGCCGCCACCATCAGCGCCACCTACCTCGGGGCCCGGTCGGCTGCCGGCCTGGGCCGTGACCTGCGCGCCGACGTCTTCGCCCGGGTCGGCGACTTCTCGGCGCAGGAGGTGTCGAGGTTCGGTGCCCCGACCCTGATCTCGCGCAACACCAACGACGTCACGCAGGTGCAGCAGGTCGTCTTCATGGGCGCGGCGATGATGGTGTCGGCGCCGATCATGATGGTCGGCGGCATCATCATGGCCCTGCGCGAGGATGTCGGGCTCTCGTGGCTGGTCGCCGTGGCCGTCCCGCTGCTCGCCCTGTCGGTCTCCCTGGTGATCCGCAAGATGATCCCGCAGTTCCGGCTCATGCAGGAGTCGGTCGACTGGGTCAACCGCGTCCTGCGCGAGCAGATCACCGGCATCCGTGTGGTGCGGGCCTTCGTGCGCGAGGACCACGAGCGCGCGCGCTTCGCCGAGGCCAACACGCAGTACACGGGCACCGCGCTCGCGGTCGGGCGGCTGATGGCGATCGTCTTCCCGGTCGTCATGCTCATCTTCAACTCCTCGACCGTGGCGGTGCTGTGGTTCGGCTCGCACCGGGTCGCGAGCGGGCAGATGCAGATCGGCGAGCTGACGGCCTTCATGAGCTACCTCATGCAGATCCTCATGTCGGTCATGATGGCGACCTTCATGTCGATGATGATCCCGCGCGCCACGGTGTCGGCCGGGCGCATCGGCGAGGTCCTCGCGACCGACTCCACCGTCGTCCCGCCGGCCGAGCCGGTGGCCCTCCCGCGCGCCCGCGCGGGGGTCGAGCTGCGTGACGTGATGTTCACCTATCCGGGGGCGGACGTGCCTGTGCTGCAAGGCATCTCGCTGGTGGCCGAGCCGGGCCGCACGACCGCCATCATCGGCAGCACCGGTGCCGGCAAGTCGACGATGCTCTCCCTCATCCCGCGCCTCTACGACGTCACCGGGGGCGCGGTGCTGATCGGCGGGGTCGACGTGCGCGATGCCGCGCTGGAGGACGTCTGGGGGCGCATCGGCCTCGTGCCGCAGAAGCCCTACCTGTTCACCGGCACCGTCGCGTCCAACCTGCGCTACGGCGACGACCGGGCGACCGACGAGGACCTCTGGGAGGCGCTGCGCATCGCCCAGGCGGAGGACTTCGTCCGCGCGATGCCCGAGGGCCTGGACTCGCCGATCGTCCAGGGCGGCACCAACGTGTCCGGCGGCCAGCGCCAGCGCCTGGCGATCGCCCGGGCCCTGGTCGCCAAGCCCGACATCTACCTGTTCGACGACAGCTTCTCGGCTCTCGACCTGTCCACCGACGCGAGGCTGCGCTCGGCCCTGCGGCCGGTCACGCGGGACGCGACCGTCATCGTCGTGGCGCAGCGGGTGTCGACCATCGTCGACGCCGACCACATCGTCGTCGTCGACGACGGGCTGGTGGTGGGGACGGGTCGGCACGACGAGCTGCTGGAGACCTGTCCCACCTACGTCGAGATCGTCGAGTCCCAGCAGAGCATGGAGGAGGCAGCGTGAGCGGCGAGGGTGTGAAGACCGCCGAGGAGAAGGCGGCCGAGGCGCGCCGCGGACCGGCGGCCCGGGCGGGGCAGCGGCACGGGCCGATGATGGGCGCCGGCATGCCCGCGGAGAAGTCACAGGACTTCGTGCCGTCGGCCAAGCGGCTGCTCGGCCTGCTGCGCCCCGAGCGGGTGCAGCTGTATGCCGTGCTCGCTCTGGCCGTGGTCAGCGTCGGGCTCACCGCGGTGGGTCCCAAGGTGCTCGGCCGCGCCACCGACTACATCTTCGCCGGGTTCGTCGGCTCCAAGCTGCCGGCGGGCGCCTCGCGCGAGCAGGTGGTCGACCGGCTCCGCGCCGGGGGTCAGGGCACCCTCGCCGACCTCGTCGCCGGCCTGCCGCACCTCGTGCCGGGGCAGGGGATCGACTTCGGTGCCGTCGGCCGGATCCTGCTCCTCGTGCTGGGCATCTACGTGGTCGCGAGCCTGCTGTCGTGGGCGCAGGCGTACGTCCTGACCGGAGCGGTCAACCGCACCATCTTCGCGCTGCGGCGCGACGTCGAGGACAAGCTCAACCGGCTGCCGCTGCCCTACTTCGACGGCCAGCCGCGCGGCGAGCTCCTCAGCCGCGTCACCAACGACATCGACAACGTCGCCCAGAGCCTGCAGCAGACCCTCAGCCAGCTGCTGACGTCACTGCTCACGGTCGTCGCGATGGTGGCCATGATGATCTACATCTCGCCGCTCCTGGCCGTCATCGCGCTGGTCACCATCCCGGTCTCCATGGCGGTCACCGCCACGATCGGCAAGCGCTCGCAGAAGCACTTCATCCAGCAGTGGAAGAGCACCGGTGAGCTCAACGCGGTGGTCGAGGAGTCGTTCACCGGCCACGAGCTCGTCAAGGTGTTCGGGCGCCAGGACGAGGTGCGGGCGGCGTTCCGCGCCAAGAACGACGACCTGTTCGACGCCGGCTTCGGCGCCCAGTTCATCAGCGGCATCATCATGCCGACGATGATGTTCATCGGGAACCTCAACTACGTGATCATCGCCGTGGTGGGTGGCCTGCGGGTCGCCAGTGGCACCATGACCCTCGGCGACGTGCAGGCGTTCATCCAGTACTCCCGCCAGTTCACCCAGCCGCTGACCCAGGTGGCCTCGATGGCCAACCTGCTGCAGTCGGGCGTCGCCTCGGCCGAGCGCGTGTTCGAGGTGCTCGACGCGCCGGAGCAGCGCCCCGACCCGGCTTCCGCGACGGTGCTCGAGAACCCCCGGGGGCGCGTGGAGTTCGACGACGTGTCGTTCTCCTACGACCCCGAGTCGCGGCTGATCGAGCACCTCGACCTCGTCGTGGAGCCGGGGCAGACCGTGGCCATCGTGGGCCCGACCGGTGCCGGGAAGACGACGCTGGTCAACCTCATCATGCGGTTCTACGAGCTCGACGGTGGCCGCATCACCCTCGACGGCATCGACATCACCGACCTGGCCAGGCACACGCTGCGCAGCGAGATCGGCATGGTCCTGCAGGACACCTGGCTGTTCGGCGGCACCATCCGCGACAACATCGCCTACGGCAAGCCCGGGGCCCCGGAGGAGGAGTTGCTCGCCGCGGCGCGCGCCACCTACGTCGACCGGTTCGTGCACTCGCTGCCCGACGGGTACGACACCAAGCTCGACGCCGAGGGCGGCAACATCAGCGCGGGTGAGAAGCAGCTGCTGACCATCGCGCGCGCGTTCCTGTCCAACCCCGCGCTGCTGATCCTCGACGAGGCCACCAGCTCGGTCGACACCCGCACCGAGCTGCTCGTGCAGCAGGCGATGTCGGCGCTGCGCCAGGACCGCACGAGCTTCGTCATCGCCCACCGGCTCTCCACGATCCGGGACGCCGACGTCATCCTCGTGATGCGCGACGGTGCCATCGTCGAGAAGGGCTCCCACGAGGAGCTGCTCGCGCGCGACGGTGCCTACGCCGAGCTCTACGCCGCCCAGTTCAGCGGTGCGGCGGTCGACATCGACACCGGGGAGGCGCCCGCGGCCGAGCTGGCGCCGGCGCGCGCCTGACGGGCCGCTCCGTGTCCACACCTTCCCGCCCGGGGACGGGCTCGGTCCCCGAGGTCGAGCTCGTCGCCGACTGCTCGCGCTGCTTCGGGCTGTGTTGCGTCGTCCCGGCGTTCTCCGCGTCCGCCGACTTCGCGATCGACAAGTCGGCCGGGACCCCGTGTCCCAACCTCGGCGGGGGGTTCAACTGCACCATCCACGCCGAGCTGCGGCCGCGCGGCTTCGCCGGCTGCACGGCGTACGACTGCTTCGGCGCAGGCCAGCGCATCTCCCAGGTGACGTTCGGGGGAGTGGACTGGCGCACGGACCCGGACCGCGCGCCGGCCATGTACGCCGCGTTCCGGGTGGTGCGCGAGCTGCACGAGCTGCGCAGCCACCTGGCGGAGGCGCGCCGCCTCGCCGCCGGCGCCGCACCGGGTACGGAGCTGGGCCGGGACATCGAGGACCTCGACGCCGAGGTGGAACAGGCCGCGGCCGGGGTGCCGGAGGAGCTCGCGCGCGTCGACCTGCCCGCGCTGGGCGCGCGCACCGGTGCAGTCCTTGCCCGCGTGAGCGCCACCGTACGGGGACCGGACGGGACCGACCTCGCCCGCGGCGACCTCGTCGGTGCGGACCTGCGCGGCCGTGACCTGCGGGCGGCGACGCTGCGCGGTGCGCTGCTGCTGGGGGCGGACCTGCGCGGCAGCGTGCTCGACCGCACGGACCTGCTCGGCGCCGACCTGCGCGGCGCGAGGTTGCACGCCGCCGACCTGTCCCGGGCGCTGTTCCTGACCCGGCCGCAGGTGGGGGCGGCACTCGGCGACCTGGCGACGGTGCTGCCGCAGGACCTTCCGCGTCCGGGGCACTGGACGGACTGACCTCCCGAGACCGGTGCGGCGCTCGCCACCGGGTGCCTAAACGACGCACACGCCCTAGGTTTGATCCGCTGGTCTGTCGTCGTCTAGGAGCCGCTGATGTCTCACCTCGCCCTCGCGGTGCCCGCCGCCACCCCCCTGATCGACGCGACCTGGCTCGACTACCTCCTGGTCGTCATCTACTTCGGGTTCGTCCTGGGCATCGGCTTCCTGGCCCGCCGGTCGGTCTCCGACTCGATCGACTTCTTCCTCTCGGGCCGCTCGCTGCCGGCGTGGGTGACGGGTCTGGCGTTCATCTCCGCCAACCTCGGTGCCGTCGAGATCATGGGCATGTCCGCCAACGGTGCCGAGATCGGGCTGCCGACGGTGCACTACTTCTGGGTGGGTGCGATCCCCGCGATGCTGTTCCTCGGCGTCGTGATGATGCCGTTCTACTACGGCTCCAAGGTGCGGTCGGTCCCGGAGTTCATGTTCCGCCGATTCGGCACGGGCGCGCACCTGGTCAACGCGATCAGCTTCGCGGTGGCCCAGCTCCTCATCGCCGGAGTCAACCTCTACCTGCTCGGCTCGATCGTCCACGCGCTGCTCGGCTGGCCGCTGTGGGTGGCGCTCATCGTCGCCGCAGCGATCGTGCTGTCCTACATCACCCTCGGTGGCCTGTCGGCCGCGATCTACAACGAGGTGCTGCAGTTCTTCGTCATCGTCGCCTCGCTGCTGCCGCTCACGCTGATCGGCCTGCACCGGGTCGGTGGCTACGGCGGCCTCAAGGACAAGATCGCCGCGTTCGCCGACTCCGCCCCCGCCACCGCGAAGGTTGCCCCCGCAGGCCAGCAGCTCGAGTCCTGGCCCGGTCAGGCGCTGTCCGGCTTCAGCTCCGGCACCCTGTCGGTCATCGGGATCGTCTTCGGCCTCGGGTTCGTGCTGTCCTTCGGCTACTGGACGACGAACTTCGTCGAGGTGCAGCGCGCGATGGCCTCCAAGTCGATCTCGGCGGCACGCAAGACGCCGATCATCGGGGCGTTCCCCAAGATGTTCGTGCCCTTCCTCGTCATCCTCCCCGGCATGGTCTCGGCCGTCCTGGTCAAGGAGATGGTCGACCTCAAGGGCGGTGGCCACCCGGCCGGCGGCGCCTCCGGCGAGGGCGTGAAGTACAACGACGCCCTGCTGCTCCTGATGCGCGACATCCTCCCCAACGGCTTGCTGGGCCTGGCCATCGCGGGCCTGCTCGCCGCGTTCATGGCCGGCATGGCGGCCAACATCTCGGCGTTCAATACCGTCTTCAGCTACGACCTGTGGCAGCGCTACATCCGCAAGGACCACAGCGACGACTACTACCTGCGCATCGGCCGGCTCGCGACGGTGGCGGCGACGATCATCGCGATCTTCACGGCCACGATCGCGTCGAGCTTCTCCAACGTCATGGACTACCTCCAGACGCTGTTCGGGTTCTTCAACGCACCGCTGTTCGCGACGTTCATCCTCGGCATGTTCTGGAAGCGCATGACCGCGACCGCGGGCTGGGTGGGCCTGTCGAGCGGCACCATCTCGGCCGTCATCGTGGCGTTCCTGTCCGAGGACGCGTTCGGGTCGGCCAGCCTCGGCGTCCTGCCGCTGTCCGGCCAGGGCGCGAGCTTCGTCGCCGCCTCCACCGCCTTCGTCGTCGACATCGTGGTCAGCGTCCTGGTGACCATGGTGACCGAGCCGAAGCCGGCCTCGGAGCTCAAGGGCCTGGTCTACTCCGAGACGCCCAAGGAGGACCTCGTCGACCCGGACGAGGCCAGCCAGCCGTGGTACCAGCGCACGATGCCGCTCGCCGGGATCGCGCTCGTCATGGTCCTCATCCTCAACTTCGCCTTCTAGGAGCCGCTGCCATGCCAGACCAGACGACCGGAGCCGGCAAGAAGACCGCTGGGGCCTTCGACATCCGCAACATCATCGGCCTGCTGCTCGGCACCTACGGCGTGATCCTGCTGCTCGCAGGGCTGTTCGGTGACAAGGCCCTGGACAAGACCGGTGGCGTCAACGCCAACCTGTGGACGGGACTCGCGCTCGTCGTCGCGTCCGTGGTGTTCCTCGGCTGGGCGCGGCTCAAGCCGATCGTCGTCCCCGAGGAGGTCGCCAAGGCGGGAGACGACCCGACCCGACCGGCGCCCCGCCGACGCACCAGCGGCCACTGACCAGCCCCCGCCACTCGCGCTTCAACTCCCGCCCGCGCTCTACCGAGCTCCTCCCGCTCCCAGCTTTGGGGGCAGGAGGGTGAGCCTGGGCTCACTCTCCCGCCCCCAACGTCAACGCGTCGGCGTTCTTGCCTGCTGCGCTGAGCCCCAGGGTCGCCGCTGCCGCCAGGGCCAGGAACCCGCCGACCACCCACATCAGCCGCGGTGAGGCGCCGAACAGGGCCCCCGCCAGCGGTGGGGCGATGACGGTGCCGCCGATGGAGGCCGCGCCGTAGAGGCTCTGGTAGCGGCCGTGCATGCCCTCGGGCGCGCGGTCCGCGGCATGGGCCGTTGCCGTGGGCTTGTAGAGCATCTCGCCGGCGGTGACGACCACCAGGGCGGCGAGGACGGTGGCGACCGCGGGGGACGGCGCCACCACGAGCCACCCGAGGCCGACCAGGGCGAACCCGGCGACGATGAGCGGCTCCGGGCTGCGGGCTCGCAGGCGGTGGGCCAGCCACGGCTCGAACAGCACGATGAGCACACAGTTGAGCGAGATGGTCGTGCCGTAGACCCAGGGGGCGGCGCCGAGCGTGTCGAGCTGCCACGGCACGGCCGAGTAGGCGAAGCGGTAGGCGGTGTCGGCGAGCACGACCGTGAGGAGCAGCAGGACGAAGCGCGGATCGGCACGCAGGGCGGTCAGCACGCGGGTGGGCGTGCCCTCGGGGGCGGCGGCGCGGGCCGTGGCCGGAACCACCAGGAGCACGACGCCCAGCATGAGCAGGCTCGCCAGGGCGTCGATGACGAAGACCGCGCCGAAGTGGTGGACCGCGAGCAGACCGCCCAGTGGCGGCCCGAGCACCGTGCCGGCGTTGTTGACCGACCGCATCCACGCGCTCGCGCGACGGCGGTCCTCGCTGGGGAGGGCGCTGGTGACCAGGGCGAAGGACACCGGTCGCCCGATGCCGCCCAGCGCGCCCATGACGAACAGCACGACGGCCAGGCCCCCCGTCGGGGTGAGCGGGACGACGGCGCACCCGAGGGCCGAGGCGAGCGAGGCGAAGGCCAGGGTCGGGCGCAGTCCCCACCGGTCGCCCACCGAGCCGCCGGCGAGGTTGCCCAGGATCGTGCCCACACCCCATACCGCGGCCACCGACCCGGCAGCAGCCTCGTCGAGGCCGCGGCCGGAGACGAGGTAGAGCGGGACGAACACCCAGGCCATGGACCCGAGCGCGTTGACGAACCGGCCGACCAGCAGCCACCGCACCCACCCCGGGAGTTCGCCCACGCCCGGCATCCTGCCAGCCACCCCCGACGCCCTCTTGCCGGTCTTCCCACGTTTGGGGGCAACTTGGTGATCAGTACGTCACCCTGCTGCCCCCAAACCGCCGCCGGTGAGGGCCCTGTATGCCGTGACCACCTGTCGCATGAACGCGGCGGTCTGCAGGCGGAGCCCGATGAGGTCGATCGTCAGGACGGTCTCACCATCGATGGCGAGCGCGTTGCGTCGCAGGTTGTCTGCACTCACTGCCAGCCCGAGCCGGTGCTGCGCCCCGTCGACCTCCACCACGAGGGGGCAGTCCCGCCACCGCACATCCAGGTAGATCCGACCGGCGACGCCGCTGCGGACGACCTGGCGTTCGGGTGTCGGCAGGTGGTGCAGGCGGCAGAGGGCTGCGAAGTCGAGCTCACCGAGGGAGTGTGCGCCGTCCGCGATGTCCTCGACGACCTGCCGGACGAAGGCAGAGCGGCCGTAGTGGGCTCCGGGCCAGCGCAGCGGCACGAGGTCGCCGGCCCGGACCAGCCGCTGCTGGACGGCCAGACACAGGACGAGGGCGGCTTGGCGGTCCGACCGGGCCCACTGAGCGGCTCGGATGGCAGCGACCGCAGGCCTCACCCGTGGGACACCAGCGGCCCGGACGTCCGAGCTGCGCGTCGCACGGACCTGGTGGACGCAGACCCCGCTCACCCGCCGGCCCCCGTGCCCCTCGTGGTCGACGGACACGTGGACCGTCTCCTCGTCGAAACAGGTGAGTCCGGCGGCCTCCAGCGCGGACACGCCGTCGAGGGCGGCGGAACGCCCCACCTCCCAGACCGCTCGCCACCGCAGCGCCTCCCGGGACAGGGCCGCGGTGTGCACTGCCACCGTGCGCAGGCCGTGCAGGGCCCATCGGTCCGCCCTCACCTCGGAGGCGACGGCCCAACGGTCCACCCCGGCGTCGAGGAGCATGGCGCGCGAGACGACGCCGCCGTGCAGCTCTGCGATGGCCGACGCCGTACGTCGACGGGCCTGGCCGCGCTGGGTCATCGCGACAGGCTGTCGCGGGAGTGCGGGCCGCGCCGCGCACGTCGGTCGCGCCTGTGGAGAGAGGGCTCCGGAAGGCGGGGCTGTGGACGCCCCCTACTTGCTTTGGGGGCGACAGAGTGACGTATGGGTCACCCTCGTGCCCCCAAACGCGGGAACGCGGAGAGGCGGGGCTCAGGTGAACTGCCAGGAGCGCTTGCTCAGGCCGAACCAGAAGCCGTCGATCACGCTCTCGTTCTCCAGCGAGCCCGACTCGTACGCTGCGCCGAGGCTGACGTAGAGCGGGGCCCAGTGCTCGGTGCGGGGGTGCGCCTCGCGAGCAGCAGGTGCCTGGTGGACGAAGTCGAGGATGGCGTCGATGTCCTGGCGCTCGAGGGCCTCGGCGGCCCAGTGGTCGAACTCCGACGACGCCGCCGGGGGCTGGCCATCAGGCCCGGCCGAGGGGTTGAACCACCGCAGGTTGTGCGTCGTGAACCCTGACCCGACGATCAGCGTGCCCTCGTCGCGCAGCGGAGCGAGCGTGCGCCCGATCTCGAACAGCGCCTTCGGGTCGAGGGTTGGCATCGACATCTGGAGGACGGGCACGTCGGCGTCGGGGTACATCTCCACCAGCGGGACGTAGGCGCCGTGGTCGAGACCGCGGGTCTCGTCGCGGTGGACGGGGTGGTCCGCGGTGTGCACGAGCCGCTCCACGGACGCCGCCAGCTCGGGGGCGCCCGGGGCGGCGTACGTGACGTCGTAGTAGCGCTGGGGGAAGCCCCAGAAGTCGTACACGAGCGGCACCTGGCCCGAGGTGGCGCTGAGCGACAGCGGCGCCTCCTCCCAGTGGGCCGAGACCATGAGCACGTTCGCCGGCTTGCCGAAGGTGCCGGACCAGTCGGCGAGCTGCCGGGTCCACACCGGGTCGTCGGCCAGCGGGGGCGCTCCGTGGCTGAGGTACAGCACGGGCTGGCGCGCGGACACGGTCGAGGGGCTCATGAGCTGAGCATACATCTACTTGAATCTTCAATCAATCACAGACGGCGGTCCTGTTGACGAGACCTCGCGCCGCGGACTTGACGCGACCGGCTACCGTCGTGCGCGTTGCCATGTCCACGCTGCGACGAATCCGCAGCACATGGGAGCAGGAACCGAGGAAGAGAACGTGAGCGAAGGGCGCAAGCTCGTCATCGTCGAGTCGCCGGCCAAGGCGAAGACGATCGGTGGCTACCTGGGCAAGGACTGGGACGTCGAGGCGTCCGTCGGCCACATCCGCGACATCCCGACCCCGTCGGAGATGCCCGCCGAGATCAAGAAGGGCCCGTTCGGCCGCTTCGGTGTCGACGTCGACAACGGCTTCGAGGCCTACTACGTCGTCGACAGCGACAAGAAGAAGAAGGTCGCCGAGCTCAAGCGTCTGCTCAAGAACGCCGACGAGCTCTACCTGGCCACTGATGAGGACCGCGAGGGCGAGGCGATCGCCTGGCACCTGCTCGAGGTGCTCAAGCCCAAGGTCCCGGTCAAGCGCATGGTGTTCCACGAGATCACCAAGGAGGCCATCCAGCGCGCCTCCACCAACACCCGTGACCTCGACGTCGCCCTCGTCGACGCCCAGGAGACCCGCCGCATCCTCGACCGCCTCTACGGCTACGAGGTCAGCCCGGTCCTGTGGCGCAAGGTCAAGGCCGGCCTGTCCGCAGGCCGCGTGCAGTCCGTCGCGACCCGCATCGTGGTCGAGCGTGAGCGCGAGCGGATGGCGTTCGTCCGCGCGTCCTACTGGGACGTCGAGGGCGACTTCACGCCCGACGGGGCCTCCAACCAGTTCACCGCGCGGCTGACCTCGGTCGACGGCAGCCGCGTCGCCATGGGCCGCGACTTCAACGACGACGGCACGCTCAAGGGCAAGTCCGTCGTCCATCTCGACGAGGCCACCGCGACCTCCATCGCCACCCAGGTGCTCACCTGCCAGGTCGGCGTCACGAGCGTCCAGGAGAAGCCGTACACCCGGCGCCCCAGCGCGCCCTTCACGACCAGCACCCTGCAGCAGGAGGCGTCGCGCAAGCTGCGCCTGTCCTCGAAGAACGCGATGCGCGTCGCGCAGCGCCTCTACGAGAACGGCTACATCACCTACATGCGCACCGACAGCACCACGCTGTCGGAGGCCGCCCTCACCGCGGCCCGCCAGCAGGCCCGTGACCTGTACGGCGCCGAGTACGTCCCGCAGTCGCCGCGCCTCTACGAGAAGAAGGTCAAGAACGCGCAGGAGGCCCACGAGGCCATCCGCCCCGCGGGTGACCGCTTCCGCACCCCGGCGCAGGTCGCCGGCGAGCTGCGCGGCGACGAGTTCGCCCTCTACGAGCTGATCTGGAAGCGCACCGTGGCCTCGCAGATGGCCGACGCGCGCGGCTCGACCGCGACGGTGAGGCTCGGCGGCACGCTCGAGGACGGGCGCGTCGTCGAGTTCAGCGCGTCCGGCACGGTCATCACCTTCCGCGGCTTCCTCGCGGCGTACGAGGAGGGGCGCGACGAGGAGCGCGCGTCCAAGGCCGCCGAGGCCGAGGAGGAGCGCCGCCTGCCCAAGCTGAGCGAGGGCGTCTCCCTCACCGTCGTGCGCGCCGAGGCCGACGGCCACGAGACCACGCCGCCCCCGCGCTACACCGAGGCGACGCTCGTGAAAGCCATGGAGGAGAAGGGAATCGGTCGCCCGTCGACCTACGCCTCCACCGTCGGCACCATCCAGGACCGTGGCTACGTCAACACCCGCGGGTCGGCGCTCATCCCGACCTGGCTCGCGTTCGCCGTGACTCGCCTGCTCGAGGAGCACTTCACCGAGCTCGTCGACTACGACTTCACCGCCTCCATGGAGGAGGACCTCGACCGCATCGCCGGTGGCGACGCCCAGCGCGCCGAGTGGCTCAAGCGGTTCTACTTCGGTGAAGGTGATGGCGGTGAGGGTGATGGCGGCGAGGGAGGGGGCGCCGGTGTCGCCGCGAGCCGTGAGCCGGGCCTGCCGGACGCCAGTGGCGGCCACCTGGGCCTCAAGCAGCTCGTCGACGACCTCGGCGAGATCGACGCGCGCGAGATCTCGACCATCCCGATCGGCGAGGGCATCGTCGTGCGGGTCGGGCGCTACGGGCCCTACGTCGAGGAGACGGTGCCGCAGGGCGTCGACCTGTCGACCGGCGAGATGACCGACGACGCGTCCACCGCCCCGCGCCGAGCGACGATCAACGACGACGTCGCCCCCGACGAGATGACCCCGGCCAAGGCGCGCGAGCTGCTCGAGCAGTCCGCGGACGACGGCAAGGTCCTCGGCCAGGACCCGGAGAACGGTCGCGACATCGTGGCCAAGGCCGGCCGCTACGGCCCCTACGTCACCGAGGTCCTCGACGAGGAGACCGCGGCGCTCAAGGGCAAGAACAAGGTCAAGCCGCGGACGGCCTCGCTGTTCAAGGACATGGACCTCGCGACCATGGACCTCGAGACCGCGCTCAAGCTGCTCAGCCTGCCCCGCGTCGTCGGCACGACGACCGAGGAGGACGGCACGACGGTCGAGATCACCGCGCAGAACGGCCGCTACGGGCCCTACCTCAAGAAGGGCACGGACTCCCGGTCGCTGACCACCGAGCAGCAGCTGTTCGACATCACGCTCGAGGAGGCGCTGGCGATCTACGCCCAGCCCAAGCAGCGTGGCCGCGCCGCGTCGGCCCCGCTCAAGGAGCTCGGCAACGACCCGGTGTCGGGCCGCCCGATGGTGGTCAAGGACGGCCGCTTCGGCCCCTACGTCACCGACGGCGAGACCAACTCGACCCTGCGCAAGGGCGACGACCCCGAGTCGATCACGCCCGAACGCGGTGCCGAGCTACTCGCGGAGAAGCGGGCGAAGGGCCCGACCACGCGCAAGCGCGCGGCCAAGAAGGCCCCGGCTCGCAAGACCGCCAAGAAGGCGGCCACCAAGAAGACCGCCACGAAGAAGACCGCGACCAAGAAGGCCTGACCCGGATGCCGTTGCAGCCCACCACCGCCGCCGCGCTCGAGCTGCGACTCGCGCAGGAGCAGTCGTCGTCGCGACTGCCCTCCGTCGCCGCGGGGCTCGTCCGCGGTGGCGAGCTGGTCTGGTCCGGCGCGGTCGGCACCCTCTCGGGGCGGTCGGGTGGCGAGGCGGCAACGGCGGGCACGCAGTACCGCATCGGCTCGATCACCAAGACGTTCGTGGCGGTCGAGGTCATGCGGCTGCGCGACGCCGGAGCGCTTGACCTGTCCGACCGGCTCGACCAGCACCTGCCCGAGACGGCGGCCAGCGACTTCGGGCACGTCACCGTCGCCCAGCTGCTGTCGCACTCCTCGGGCCTGCAGGCCGAGACGAGCGGGCCCTGGTGGGAGCGGACGCAGGGCGGCGAGTGGTCCGACCTGCTGGCCAGCCGGCCGCAGCTGCGCTTCCGTCCCGGCGCGCGGTTCCACTACTCCAACGTCGGGTATGCCGCGCTCGGCGAGCTGGTCGCGCGGCTGCGGGGCGTCTCCTGGGACGAGGCGGTCCGCACCCAGCTGCTCGAGCCGCTCGGAATGACCCGCACCACCACCCGGCCGCAGGCGCCGAGCGCGCCGGGCTGGGGCGTGCACCCGCTGGCCGACCTCGTGCACGTGGAGCCCGAGCACGACGCCGTCTCCATGGCCCCGGCCGGCCAGCTGTGGTCGACCGCGGAGGACCTGTCCCGCTGGGCGGCCTTCCTCGCCGGCGAGACGGCCGGGCTGCTGTCCACCGAGACGCTGGACGAGATGTGCCTGCCCATCGCCGTCAACGACACCCCCGGTGCCGCCTGGACCGGCGCGCACGGACTCGGCTTCCAGGTGTGGAACGTCGACGGCCGCCGGTTCGCCGGTCACGGAGGCTCGATGCCGGGGTTCCTCGCGGGGTTGCGGGTCGACCTCGAGACCGGCGACGGCGTGGTCGTGTTCGCCAACGCCACCTCCGGGCTCGGACCGCTCCACGTCGACCTCCTGCAGCTGCTGGCCGAGCACGAGCCGCACCCGCCGACTCCCTGGACCGCCGACGCCGACCAGGTGGACGGGCTCGAGCTGGTCGGCGACTGGTACTGGGGCACGACGGCGTACACGCTCCGTCTGGCCTCCGACGGCGTCCTCGTGCTGGGCGAGCCCGGCCTCCACCGCGGGTCCCGCTTCCGCCCCGTGGGCGACGGCTGGGTCGGGCTCGACGGCTACCACGAGGGTGAGCCGCTCGTCGCGGTCCGCGACGCCGACGGGCGCGTCGGTCACCTCGACCTGGGCTCGTTCCGCTTCAGCCGTACGCCGTACGACCCCGCCTCCGACGTGCCCGGAGACGTGCACCCCGACCGCTGGCACTGAGCGAGGCCGCCACCCCGCTGCCGGTGCGTGACGCGAACCGCTGTCTGCGCCGGCTGGTCTGCGCGAGTGCGCAGGTTGTCCCGAATTGCCCTCCACGAGGGTCGGCTGGCCCCTATCCTTCGGCAGTCGCGTCGGTGGTGAGGGGGAGCGATGAGGCATCGGATCGCGGGGGTCCTGACGGTGGCGGCACTCGTCACCGCGGCGGCGGTGGTCGCCGTCCCGGGGACGCAGGTCGACGGCGGGCTGGGCACGCTCTTCTCCGCACGTGACGTCACCGGCGACGGCAAGGTCGAACTCGGCGTCGTGACGACCGGCGGCACCCTTCGCATCTACAAGGGCCGTGGCAACGGCACCTTCTCCAGCGCCGTCGCGGTCAGCTCCGGCTGGGCGCCCTACCTCTGAGGACACCGTCATGACCACCCCCACCCGTACCCCGCGCCTGCGCCGCCCCCTCGTGGCGGTCGTCGTCAGCGCGCTCGCCGCCGGGCTGCTGGCTCCCGGGTCGGCGCAGGCCGCCGACCCGGTGCCCCCCACCGTGGTCTCGCTGTGGACGACCCCCTCTGCGGTCACCGTGCCGGGCACGACGAGCATCCAGCTCCGGGTCGCCGGGCCGGACCGCCCCGCGTACGCCCAGGTCACGGTCGTCGAGCCGTCCGGGCGCCCCAGGACGGTCCAGCTCGCGATGGCGGACGATGGTCCCGGCCACTACACCGGTACCACCTCCTACGCGGTCAAGGACGGGTCCGAGAACGGGCACTGGAAGGTGCGGCAGGTCTACCTCCCTACGCCATACCTGAGCACGATCATCTGCGACAGCACCGTGCAGGAGAGCTACTGCACGGACCACCAGGACTTCTCCGCGGTCGGTCTCGACGTCTCCGGCTCGGTCTTCGACCCCGAGGCACCCGTTGTCTCGGCGGTTGCCGTCACGTCGCCGACCGTCCACGTCCCTGACCAGACGCTCGACCTCACCTTCGACGTCAGTGACGTCCACCCGGTCACGCGGCTCGAGCTCCAGTTCCGCCCCGACGCCCCGGAGGCTCAGGGCCGGTACCTCACGGCCGTCGTCGAGGACGCCGCCCAGCTCGCAGCGGGTCGGGCGTCGGTGGCGGTCCCGACCGCCTACGACTCCACCTACCGGCTGCGCTGGCTCGTCACCGTCGACTCGGTGGGCAACAAGGCCACCTACCGTCCGGACGGCTGGGTCAACCTGGAGGGCGGCGCCACGGGGCCGAGGAAGCACTCCCTCGACTTCTCCGCGCTGTCGTTCACCGCGAGCGGCTCGACCATGGACATCGACCCGCCACGGCTCGAGAGCGTCGTCCCCAGCGCGACGAAGGTCGTGCAGGGCGCAACGGCCGGCGTGCCGGTGGCCTACACCGCCACCGACGCGGCCGACGCCCTGTACGCGGCCTACCTCTGTTACACGGGTCCGTCCGCCGTCGAGGTCTGTCGTGCCGAGGACGTGACGGGCACCCCGCGCCTCTACCCCCTGGCCGGGTCGGCGGTCATCCCCACCCCGTCGGCAGGGGTGTACCGGCTGACACGCGTGTCGCTCAGCGACAGGATGTCCAACCCCGTCGAGTACCGGCGGGACGGTTCGACGTACAGCTCGGTGACCAAGGCCAGCGGCACCCACACGTTGAGCTTCGCCGCCGCCGACATCCGCGTCGTGCCCGCCGCCCCCGAGGTCAGGGTGCGTCCGCGCCCCCAGTCGGCCGAGGTGGTCTGGGCTGCATCGGAGGGCACGACCGGGGTGCGGGTCGACGTCACGTCCGGCAGCACCAAGGTCACCACGGTGCGGGGAACGGGACCCAGCGGCAGGCTCGTCGTGCCCGGACTGCGCAACGGCACCACCTACCGCGTCTCGGTGACTCCTGAGAGCAGCGCGGGTGACGGCAAGGCAGTCGCCCTCACGGTGGCCCCGGCCCTCAGCGGCAACGTGTTCAGCGCCGGCGACGTGGACAACGACCGGCGTCCAGACCTGGTCGCACACCTGCCCGACGGGCTGGTCCGGGTCTACCGCGGCTCGGGACCTGCCACCTTCGGGGCCGGAAAGGCGGTGGTCGACGTCGGCGACCAGCGGCTGTTCCCCAACGGGCGCCTGGACGGACGCGCGACGTTCCTCTCCCTGTCCTCCGGCACCGACCTCCAGGCCATGCACCTCGCCTGGAACGTCACCTACGTCGGGGTCACGCCGATCAGCCCCGGGTGGGGCATGCGCTTCATCGACGGGAGCTCCGACTTCACCGGCGACGGCAAGGCCGACATCGTCGCGGTGACGCCGGGTGGGACGGCCTACCTCTACCGCGGCGACGGCAGCGGTGGCTACTCGCACGGCACCCGGATCGCCACCGGCTGGAGCACGATGCAGACGGTCTTCGCCTCGCCCGACGTCACCGGCGACCGGCGCGCGGACCTGCTGGGAGTCGACCAGGCGGGAGTGCTCTGGATCTTCCCCGGCACCGCCAAGGGCACCTTCACGCCCAAGCGCAAGGTCGGATCCGGCTGGGGCGGCCTCGGGGCGCTCTTCCACGCCGGCGACGTCACCGGGGACGGGCGGGGCGACCTCGGGGCGGTCACCATGGACGGCACGCTCCGGGTCTACAAGGGCTGGGGCAACGGCCAGTTCAGCAGCGCGGTGACTGTGAGCAAGGGCTGGGCCCCCTACCTCTGACGGGTGGCCCCCGCGCGGGGCACCAGCCCGCGACACACCCGCAACACGGCGGTTGCTGAGCGAAACGGGAACCATAGCTCCCGTTTCCCCGCGCAACCGCCGCTTTGCGCGGGAAGCGCCGACGTGCCCGGCCGACGGGCCGCCTGTCCGTATGTGCCGGACGGACATGGTTGACGGGGAGTCTGTGTCGAGGGCGGCCATGTCAGGGCGTTCTGCCCGGCCCTAGGGTTCTGCAGAACCGCGACGGCGCCCGCTGCCTCGCACCCAGCCGCACGAGGAGGTGCCGGTGCCCACCCAGGCCAGCCCCGAGGCGTCAGGTGCAGGAGCGCTGCTCGAGACCCGTGACCTGACCAAGGAGTTCCGCGGCTTCCGTGCCGTCTCCGACGTCAACCTGCGCGTCGTCGACGGCACCGTCCACGCCCTGGTGGGTCCCAACGGCGCAGGCAAGACGACGCTGTTCAACCTGCTCACCGGCTTCCTCGCGCCGACGTCGGGGGAGATCCGCCTCGGTGACCGTGAGATCACCGGTATGCAGCCCGAGCAGATCGCGCACCTCGGCATCGCCCGCTCGTTCCAGATCACCAGCCTCTTCGACCAGATGAGCGTGGTCGACCACGTCGAGCTCGCGCTGGCCTCCCCGACCGGCCTGGGCTACCGCTTCTGGCGCTCCTCCAAGCAGATGCGACAGTTCCGCGACCGCGCCACCGAGCTGCTCGACCAGGTGGGGCTGGCCGACCGCTCCGGCGCCGCTGCCGGTTCCCTAGCCTACGGCCAGAAGCGGGCGCTCGAGCTGGCGCTCGCGCTCGCCCTGGACCCCAAGCTGCTGCTGCTCGACGAGCCCACGGCCGGCATGGGGCTCGAGGACGTCGACCGCACCATCGCCCTCGTCAAGAAGGTGTCCGAGGGCCGCACCGTCGTGTTCGTCGACCACAACATGCACGTCGTCGGCTCGCTGGCCGACACCGTGACCGTCCTGCAGTCCGGTCAGGTCCTCGCCGAGGGCACCTACGACCAGGTGCGCAACGACGAGAAGGTCATCACCGCCTACCTCGGACAGGCCGGAGAACAGCATGTCTGACCACGTCGCCCAGGGCTCCCCGAACGCAAAGGGCTCCCAGCACGTCCTCGAGGTCGCCGGGCTTTCCGCCTGGTACGGCGAGGCGAAGGTGCTCAGCGATGTCGACCTTCGCGTCGAGCCCGGCGAGGTCGTGACCCTCGTGGGGCGCAACGGCGCGGGCAAGACCACGCTGCTGCGCTCGGTGATGGGCCTGCACCGGTACGTCGAGGGCACCGTGTCGTGGGGTGGCTCGGACCTCGGCAAGTCCTCGCCGGACAAGCGGGCGCGGGCCGGCCTCGGCTGGGTGCCCGACGACCGCGGCATCTACGCGACGCTGACCGTCGCCGAGAACCTCACCCTCCCACCGGTGACGAGCAAGGCCGACGCCTGGAGCCTCGAGCAGGTCTACGAGCAGTTCCCCGTCCTGCACGAGCGCCGCGACTTCCCGGGGACCAAGCTCTCCGGCGGCGAGCAGCAGATGCTGGCCATCGCCCGCGTGCTGCGCATGGGGTCCCGGCTGCTGCTGCTCGACGAGCCCAGCGAGGGCCTCGCGCCGGTCATCGTCCAGCGCATCGGGGAGATCATCCGCCAGATCAAGGCCCAGGGCGTCTCGGTGCTGCTGGTCGAGCAGAACGTCACCTTCGCCTCCACCGTCGCCGACCGCCACTACCTGCTGGCCCAGGGCCGCGTCGTGGAGTCGCTCGACAACGACAGCTTCCAGTCCCGCACCACCGAGCTCCTCGAGTACCTCGGCATGTGACACCGCCACCCGTACGACCCGGCACGACCAACACCCCAGGAGGGGACATGCAGCGCAAGAAGACCCTGGCCTTGATGGCCACCGCCGTCAGCGGCAGCCTCGTGCTCGCCGCCTGTGGCGGAGGCGGCGGACCCGCCTCGAGCGGCGGCAAGATCAGTGACGGCAAGGTCGTCCTCGGCCTGCTCAACGACCAGTCCGGTGTCTACAAGGACCTGTCCGGCCCCAACTCCAAGGTCGCCATCGAGATGGCCGTCGCGGACTACAAGGCCAAGTACGGCGACAAGGCGGTGGCCAAGGACGTCGAGGTCGTCCAGGCCGACCACCAGAACAAGCCCGACATCGCCAACACCAAGGCGCAGGAGATGTACGACCGCGACAAGGCCGACATCATCCTCGACGTCCCCACGTCGTCCGCCGCGCTGGCGGTCGCGACCCAGGCCAAGGCGAAGAAGAAGCTCTTCATCGACATCGGCGCCGGCACCACCGCCCTGACCGGCGCCCAGTGCAACAAGTACACGTTCCACTGGGCCTACGACACCTACATGCTCGCCTCGGGCAATGGCGCGGCCACGGTGGAGTCCGGCGGCAAGAACTGGTCGATCGTCTACCCCGACTACGCCTTCGGCCAGGACATGACGAAGTCCTACAGCGCGGCCGTCGAGCGCGCCGGCGGCACGGTCCAGCAGAAGATCGCCACGCCGTTCCCCAACGACAACTACGCCACGTTCATCACCAAGGCCGCCGCGTCCAAGCCCGACGTCATCGGCATCATGGCCGCCGGTGGCGACCTGGTGAACTTTATCAAGCAGTTCAACCAGTCGGGTGTGGCCAGCACGACCAAGCTCGCCGTCGGCCTCATGTTCATCACCGACGTGCACAGCCTGGGTGTCGACCAGTTCAAGGGCACCACCTTCACCGACGCGTGGTACTGGAACTTCGACGCGCAGAACCGCGCCTGGGCCGACAAGTTCATGGCCAAGACCAAGGTGCGCCCGTCGTTCGCGCACGCCGGCAACTACTCCGCCGCGATGAACTACCTCGAGGCGGTCCAGGCCGCCGGCACCGACAAGAGCGACGACGTCGTCAAGCAGCTCGAGGGCAAGAAGATCAACGACATGTTCCTGCGCAACGGCGAGGTCCGTGCGGCCGACCACAACGTCGTCCACGACGTCTACCAGGTCAAGGTCAAGAGCAAGGACCAGGTCAAGGAGGAGTGGGACCTCGAGCAGGTCGTCAAGACGATCCCCGCCAACGAGGCCTACGCGCCCGCGTCGCCCGACTGCAAGATGTGACGTCCCGGCCCCGGCGGGACATCCCTCCCGCCGGGGCCGGCACCACCTCGCGTGCCGCCGAGCAGCCCGGTGCGCACATCCTGAGGCGCCACCCCGCCCGCCGACCGCCCCCCGACGAACCGGAAGAGCAATGACGGCTTTCATCCAGTACACCCTCCAGGGCCTCGCGCTCGGCGGGTTCTACGCGCTCGCCGCGCTCGGCCTGGCGGTGATCTTCGGCGTCCTCGGCGTGGTCAACTTCAGCCACGGCGCCTGCTACATGCTCGGCGCCGTCGGCGCGGCCGTCCTGCTCGACGCGACCGGGCTCGGCTTCTGGGCCGCCCTGCCGATCGTCACCGTGGCCATGTTCGTCTTCGGCGTCCTCATGGAGCGCCTGCTCGTGCGGTGGCTGCTGCGGCTCGACCCGCTCTACAACTTCCTGCTCACGTTCGGCATCACGCTCTTCCTCGTCGACCTGGTCAAGCGCCGCTACGGCGTCTCGTCGCTGGCCTACGAGCTGCCCGCCGGCCTCAAGGGCCGTGTCGACATCGGCAGCGTCTCGCTGTCGAGCTACCAGATCTTCGTGGCGGCGTTCTCGGTCGTCCTGTGCCTCGCCGTCTGGGTGCTGCTCACCCGCACCCGCATCGGCATGATCGTGCGGGCCGCCACCGAGGACGCCGAGCGCTCCCGCGCCCTGGGCATCAACGTCGGCCGCTGGGTCACCCCGGTGTTCGGCTTCGGTATCGCGCTCGCGGGCCTCGCGGGGGTGCTGCGGGCCCCGACCGGCTCGGTCAACGCCGACATGGGCAGCTTCTTCATCATCATCCTGTTCGCCGTCGTCGTCATCGGCGGCCTCGGGTCCATCCTCGGTGCGGTCGTGGCGGGGTTCCTCGTCGGGCTCGTCGAGGCCTACGGCCAGGGCTACGCGGGGTCGTTCAGCCAGGTGCTGATCTTCGTCCTCATGGCGGTGGTCATCCTGGTCCGGCCCTCGGGCCTGTTCGGTCGCGAGGAGGCCGCATCATGAGCCAGCAGCTGGTGTCCAAGGTCGATGTCGAGCTCCCCTCCGAGCCGTCGCTCACGGCGCGCCGCCCCTTCCTTCGCTGGGTGGGCCTCGCCGTGGGGCTGCTCGTGGTCCTCGCGCTGCCCTGGTACATCTACCCGCCCGTGGCCATGGACATCGCCGCGTGGGCGCTGTTCGCGATCTCGGTCGATCTCCTGCTCGGCTACACCGGCCTGCTGTCCTTCGGGCACGCCGCGTTCTGGGGCACGTCGGCATACACGACCGGGCTCATCGCCACCCACGTCGGCCTGCCCTTCCCGGTCGCGGTGCTCGGCGGTGCCATCGCCGCCATGCTCCTCGCGCTGCCGACCGGCTACCTCGCGGTGCGGCGCACCGGCATCTACTTCGCCATGGTGACCCTGGCGTTCGCGCAGATGGTCTACTTCATCGCCAACCAGTGGCGCGACGTCACCGGCGGCGAGAACGGCCTGCAGGGCATCCCCAAGAACCTCGGCGGGATGACGGACCTCATCAACAGCGACGCCTTCTACTTCTACTACGCCGCCATCCCGATCATCCTGCTCGGCGTCCTGCTCGCGTGGCGGATCGTCAACAGCCCGTTCGGCCGCGTGCTCGTCGCCATCCGCGACAACCCCGCCCGCGCGCGTGCCCTCGGCTACGACGTCGAGCGCTACAAGATCATGGTGTTCGTCCTGTCGGCAGGCCTCGCGGGCCTCGCGGGTGGCGTCTTCTCGGTCAGCCACGGGTTCGCCTCGCTGCAGGAGCTGGTCTGGACCACCTCCGGCAAGGTCGTGCTCGTCACCGTCCTCGGTGGCATCGGCACCCTGTGGGGCGGACCGGTCGGTGCTGCGCTCGTGGTCCTGCTCGAGGACCGGCTGGCCTCGTCCGGGTTCAACGGCATCGGCATCATCACCGGCGCGATCTTCGTCGTCATCGTCCTGGCGTTCCGCCACGGCATCTGGGGCACGGCCCGCAACGGCCTCGGCGCCTGGCTGCGCTCGCGCCGCCGGTCGCGCGAGGACGTCTGACCGACCCGCGGCGCCGCCCCCGCCTTCGGCAGGCGGGGTCTTGACCCTCACGCCACGGGAAGGGCCACAGTGGTCGACATGACCGATGGCACGCAGCTGACCACGCTCACCGTGGGCCAGGTGGCCGACCAGCTCGACCTCACGGTGCGCACCCTGCACCACTACGACGAGATCGGGCTCCTCCGGCCGAGCGAGCGCTCGCCGGCCGGCTACCGGCTCTACACCCCGGACGACCTCGCGCGCCTGCAGCACGTCGTGGTCTACCGGCGGCTGGGGTTCACCCTGGAGGAGATCGCCCTCCTCCTCGAGCACCCCGAGAGCGTGGCGCAGCACCTGCGTCGCCAACGCGCAGCGGTCATGTCCCGGCTGGACGAGATGCGCGACCTCGTCACGGCCATCGACCGAGCACTGGAGCGAGAGATGAACAACCAGCCAGCCACGCCCGACGACATGAAGGAGCTCTTCGGCGAGAAGTTCGAGGACGGCCAGCGGGAGGCCGAGCAGCGGTGGGGCGAGACCGAGCCGTGGAAGCAGTCGCAGGAGCGCACCAAGCACTACACCAAGGCCGACTGGGCCGAGGTGAAGGCTGAGACGGACGCCCTGCACAAGGCTTTCACCGATGCCATGGACTCGGGGGAGCCGTCCACGAGCGAGGCCGCGATGGACGCCGCCGAGATGCACCGGCAGCACATCACCAGCCGGTTCTACGACTGCTCGCCGGCGTTCCACCGCAACCTCGCAGACCTCTACACGAGCGACCCGCGCTACGAGGCGTCGTACGACGAGATCCGCCCCGGCATGTCCCGCTACGTGCGTGACGCGATCTACGCCAACGCCGACCGCCAGGAGGCCTGAGGCTTCCCCGGGACCCGCCACAGCGGCGGGACGGGTACGGCGCCGGCGCCCCTTCGAAGGGTGCCGGCGCCTTCGCGTGCGCGCCACGAAGGCGACTCGGGCTCGGGCGCTGGCTCGGCTCGCCACCGCACTTGTTGCCAGCCGATGGTCACGAGGGCCCGGGCAACGGCCTCTGGTGACGAGCTCCCGGCAACATGTGGATGGGTGTGGGTGACGGTCGGGCGGGTCCTGGGGTGCGTGGGTGACGGACGGGCGGGGCGTGGGGTGCCCGAGGGTGGTCCGGGGTGTCCGGATGGTGAAGAAAGTGCGCGCTCGCCCTTCTCCGTTGACTGTATACAGGATACGATCCTGCGAATCCGGCCCACACCCCCTGGGAGCGAACCATGACCATCCGCACCGTCCTGCGCCGCCCGCTCGAGCCCCACCCGCACCCGAACCCACGCGTCCGCCCACGCCACCTGGCACTCGTGGTCGCGCTGTCCCTCACCGCCGCCGGGTGCAGCGCCGTCCAGCCGTCGTCCGGCTCGGGCTCCCCCGCCTCCTCGGCGGCCACCGGACAGGACTCGTTCGGCGACCCGGCCTCGGCCGACCAGGTCAAGGACGGTGGCACCCTCGTGATGGCGCTGTCGGCCGAGCCGGACCAGCTCGACCCGGCCCTGTCGCGAAGCCTCTACTCCCGCTACGTGTTCCACGCCATGTGCCAGAAGCTCTACGACGTGGACCAGAACGCGAAGGTCGTGCCCCAGCTCGCGACCGCGCTGCCCACCACGAGCGCCGACGGCAAGACCGTCACCATCCCGGTGCGCGACGACATCCAGTTCGCGGACGGGACCCCCTTCAACGCCGAGGCCGTCAAGGCCACGATCGACCGCGAGCTCACCATCGAGGGGTCCGGCCGCAAGAGCGAGCTCGGCCCGATCGCCGACGTCACCGCCAAGGACAGCAAGACGGTCGTCGTCACCCTGTCCAAGCCGTTCGCCCCCCTGACCGCGGCGCTGACCGACCGGGCCGGGATGATCGTCAGCCCCAAGGCGGCCAAGGCGCTCGGTGACAAGTTCGCGACCGCGCCGGTGTGCATCGGTCCGTTCAAGTTCGCCAAGCGGGTCCCGCAGAACTCCATCGAGCTCGTCAAGGACCCCAAGTTCTACGACGCCGACAAGGTCCACTTCGACAAGGTGACCTACCGGATCATCACCGACGCCAGCATCCGGGCCGCCAACCTGCGCTCGGGTGACGTGCAGGTCGCCGACTCCCTCTCGGCGCAGGACGTCCCGGCGCTGCAGAAGGAGAAGAACCTGCAGGTGCTGCAGTCGCAGTCCCTCGGCTACCAGGGCGTGACGTTCAACATCGCCAACTCCGCGGGCATCGGCAACCCGCTCAAGCAGCTCGACACCCCCGAGGCGAAGGACCCGCGCATCCGTCAGGCCTTCGAGCTCGCGATCGACCGGGCGGGGCTGGTCAAGGTCGTCTTCAACGACTTCAACACCGTGGCCTGCTCGCCGATCTCGCCCAAGAGCGAGTTCTCCACCGAGGCGGCGCAGAAGTGCACGCCGCACGACCCTGCCAAGGCGAAGCAGCTGCTCAAGGAGGCGGGCGTCACCACGCCGGTGAAGATCCCCATGATCACCTCCAACAACCCCGACAGCCTGCGCCTCGCCCAGGCGCTGCAGTCGATGGTCAAGGAGGGCGGCTTCGACCTGCAGATCAAGCCGGTGGAGTACGCGTCGCTGCTCGACCAGCAGGACCGTGGCGACTTCTCCCTGCTCCAGCTCGGCTGGTCGGGCCGCATCGACCCGGACGCCAACATCACCAACTTCGTCGGCACCGGTGGCAGCCAGAACGTCGCAGGGTTCAGCGACAAGGCCGTCGATGCCCTGCTGGACAAGGCCCGCGAGTCGAACGACCTGGCTGAGCGCAAGGACCTCTACGGCCAGGTCGTCGACAAGCTGCACCAGAGCGACCCGCTGATCTACCTCTACCGCCAGCGCAACCTCACCGGGGTCTCGACGTCGGTCAAGGGCGTCCAGGTCTTCCCCGACGGCGTCGTGCGTCTCGGGTTCGCCGGGATGGCCAAGTAGCCGCCGTGCGCAGCTACCTGCTCAACCGGGCCTGGCAGTCGCTGGTGACCCTGGTCCTGGCCACCGTGGTCGTCTTCCTGGGCGTGCGCGCCCTCCCGGGGGACCCGGCCCTCGCCCTCGCGGGCGAGGACCGGACCCCGGAGGCCCTGGCCGCGATCCGGGAGCGCTACGGCCTCGACCAGCCCCTGCCGCTGCAGTTCTGGCACTTCGTCAGCAACGCGGCGCACGGTGACCTCGGCACCTCGGTGCGCACCGGCCAGAGCGTCAACGACATGCTGCGGACGGCGCTGCCCGTGACCCTCGAGCTGTCCCTGCTCGCCATCGCGATCGCCGTGGTGCTCGGTGTGGGTGCCGGTGTGGTGGCAGCGGTACGGCGCGGCCGGCCGGCCGAGTGGGTCGCCAACGCGTTCGCGCTGCTGGGCCTGTCCGTGCCGCACTTCTGGCTCGGCCTCATCGCGATCCTCTACCTGTCGGTCGCCACCGGGCTGTTCCCGGCCTCGGGCTTCGTGCCGCTGGGGGAGGACCCGGTCTCCAACCTGCACCACGTCATCCTGCCGGCCCTGATCCTCGGCACCGGGCTCTCGGCGGTGATCATGCGGCAGACGAGGTCCTCGATGCTCGACTCGCTGTCCACGGACTACGTGCGCACCGCCGAGGCGAAGGGCCTGCGCCCCAGCGTCGTCGTCCGACGGCACGCCCTGCGCAACAGCCTGATCGTCGTCGTCACCATCGTCGGCCTGCAGCTGGGAGGGCTCATCTCGGGTGCGGTCGTCACCGAGCAGATCTTCGGCCTGCCGGGCTTCGGGAAGATGACGATCGACGCCGTCTTCCAGCGCGACTACCCCGTCATCCAGGCCGTCGTGCTGGTGACGGCCACCGCGTACATCGTCATCAACTTCGCGGTCGACCTGCTCTACTCGATCATCGACCCGCGGGTCCGCGTCACCGGAGAGGCCTCATGAGCGTCGACACCGCCCTGCCGCCCGCGGCCTCGCCGGCGGACCCCGACCCGACCTCGGCGCCGAGACCCGAGGCTTCGCAAGGGTCGCGCGTCCTGCGCCGCCTGCGCCGCAACCCGCTCGCGCTCGTGAGCTTCGCCGTCCTGGCGGTCGCCATCGTGGTCGCGGTCCTCGCACCGTGGATCGCGCCGTACGCCCCTGAGCAGACCGACTTCGCCAACACCCTGGCGCCGCCCGGTACGGCGGGTCACGTCCTGGGGACCGACGACCTCGGGCGCGATGTGCTGTCGCGGATCATCCTCGGCAGCCGCGCGTCGCTGGAGGTGGCCGCGCTCGCGGTCTTCACCGCGCTGGTCATCGGCGTGCCGCTCGGCCTCGTCGCGGGCTACTTCCGTGCAGCCGACGCGGTCATCTCCCGGCTCACCGACCTGCTGCTGGCGTTCCCGTTCCTCATCCTTGCGGTCGGCTTCGCCGCCATCCGCGGGGCCAGCCTCGGCAACGCGGCGGTCGCCATCGGCATCGCCCAGATCCCAGGCGTCATCCGTGTGGTGCGCTCGGATGCTTTGCGGCTCAAGGGACTCGACTTCGTCGCGGCCGCGGTCGTCGACGGTGCGAGCGACCTGTGGGTGCTGCGGCGGCACATCCTGCCCAACGCCACGTCCGTGGTCCTCGTGCAGGCGACCGTGGCCATCCCTGCCGCGATCCTCGGCGAGGCGGTCCTGTCCTTCCTCGGGCTCGGTATCCAACCGCCCTCGCCGAGCCTCGGGACCATGCTCGCCAACGCCCAGCAGTTCGCGGCACGTGCCCCCTGGGCAGCCGTCCTGCCCGGCGTCGCGATCATGGTGCTGGCCCTGGCGTTCAACGTGTTCGGCGACAGCCTGCGCGACGCCCTCGACCCGAAGGCGAGCCGCCGATGACCGCCACCGCCACCACCGCCACACCTGACACCGGGACGGCCCCCGTCCTGGAGGTCGCAGGTCTCGGGGTCAGGTTCGCCACCGAGTCGGGGACCCTCTCGGCCGTCGACGGCGTCGACCTGAGCCTCGCGCCGGGTGAGATCGTCGGGATCGTCGGCGAGTCCGGCTGCGGTAAGTCCGTCACGGCGATGAGCCTGGCCGGACTGCTGCCCCGCAGCGCGAAGATCGAGGGCTCCGTCCGGTTGCTCGGCACCGAGCTCGTCGGCGCGAAGCCGGGTGTCCTGCGGGCTGCTCGCGGGCAGGACATCGCCTACATCTTCCAGGAGCCGATGAGCTCCCTGAACCCGGTCCTCACCGTCGGGCGGCAGATCACGGAGGTGCTGCAGGTCCACGAGAAGCTCTCCCGCAAGGAGGCGCTCGAGCGGGCGGTCGAGCTGCTGGGGGTCGTGGGAATCCCGTCGCCGCGCGAGCGCGTCAAGCACTACCCGCACCAGCTGTCGGGCGGCATGCGCCAGCGCGTGATGATCGCGATGGCCGTCGCCTGCCAGCCCAAGGTGCTGGTCGCCGACGAGCCGACCACAGCCCTCGACGTCACCGTGCAGGCCGGCATCCTCGACGTGCTGCGCGGCCTGCGCGACCGGTTCGGCACGAGCATCCTGGTCATCACCCACGACCTCGGCGTGATCGCCGACGTCGCAGACCGCGTGGTGGTCATGTACGCCGGCCGCGTCGTCGAGCGGGCCGGCGTCGACGAGCTCTTCGCCAGGCCGCAGCACCACTACACCTCCGGCCTGCTGTCCGCGTCGCCGACGCCGGGCCGGCACGCCGGGACGCACCGGCTGCAGGAGATCCCCGGCCTCGTGCCGGTGCTGTCCGAGCAGCCCGACGCCTGCACCTTCGCCGACCGCTGTCCGGCCGCGACGGACCGGTGCACCACGTCCCGGCCGGTCCTGGAGCCCGCCCGGGTGTCCGCCCCGGAACCGGCGCAGGGTCGACCGATGGGGCAGGGCGGCCCGGACGGCCTCGGCCGCGAGCACCTGGTCGCCTGCTGGCACCCCCGCGGGGACACCCCCCGCCTGACCCCGGAGGACCGCGCATGAGCACCGTCCCGACCCAGGGCGCCCCGCGCCCCGACGCGCCGGAGCAGGTGCACGACCAGCCGGTCGTCCTCGAGCTCGAGGACCTGGCCATGCACTACGGCCCGGTGAGGGCGGTCGACGGCGTCAGCCTGCAGATCCGGCGCGGCCAGGTGACCGCGCTCGTGGGCGAGAGCGGGTCCGGTAAGTCCACCGTCGGCCGCTGCATCGTGCGGCTGGTGGAGCCCACCGCTGGGGCTGTGCGCCTGGCCGGCGCCGATGTGACCCACCTGTCCCGGGGACAGATGCGCCAGCACCGCCGCGACGTCTCCATCGTGTTCCAGGACCCGGCGGGCTCGCTCGACCCCCGCATGCTGGTCGGTGACGTCATCGCAGAGCCGTTGCGGCTGCAGGGGTCCCGGCTCTCACGCCAGGAGCGTTCCCAGCGGGTGAGCGACGGCCTGCGTCGCGTGGGGCTGCGGCCCGAGGTGGCCAAGCGCTACCCGCACGAGCTCTCCGGTGGCCAGCGCCAGCGGGTGAGCATCGCGCGGGCGCTCATGTCCGAGCCGACGCTGCTCGTGGCCGACGAGCCGACCAGTGCGCTCGACGTGTCGGTGCAGGCGTCGGTGCTCAACCTGCTCGCCGACCTGCAGCGCGACATCGGCTTCGCGTGCCTGTTCATCACCCACGACCTGTCGGCGGTGGAGTACCTCGCCGACGACATCGCGGTGATGTACCTCGGGCAGCTGGTCGAGCAGGGCACACGGGAGGAGATCTTCGCCCACCCGCGGCACCCGTACACCCAGGCCCTCCTCGCGGCCGCGCCGGTGGCCGACCCCGCGAAGCAGCGGGCTCGGACCCCGGTCCTGCTCGGCGACGACCTTCCGTCGGCGATGGACCCGCCGTCGGGGTGCCGCTTCCACACCCGGTGCCCCGTCGCCGTACCCCGCTGTGCCGAGGAGGTGCCCACGCTGAGGAAGGTGGGGGGCGCGACCGTGGCCTGCCACCTCGTCGAGGACGATGGGACCGGCCCCGACATCCGCAGCGCCGCCGGCACGGTCGAGGCCGCCGGCACGGCTGCCCCGGCAGCCACTGCTCCCGAAACCGCAACCACGACAGGACGTCCCGCATGAGCTTCACCACCCGGCCGACGCTCGAGGGCACGTTCGGCATGGTCTCCTCGACGCACTGGATCGCCTCGCAGGCGGCCATGCGCGAGCTCGAGCTCGGGGGCAACGCCTTCGATGCGGCGGTCTGCGCCGGCTTCGTGCTGCAGGTCGTCGAGCCGCACCTCAACGGTCCCGGCGGCGACATGCCGGCGGTCATCGCCACGGCCGACGACCCGACGCCTCGGGTGCTCTGCGGCCAGGGCCCGGCGCCTGCCGGAGCGACCATCGAGCACTACCGGTCGGAGGGGCTCGACCTGGTGCCCGGATCCGGTCCCCTCGCGGCAGCGGTGCCCGGGGCGGTCGATGCCTGGCTGCTCATGCTCCGCGACCACGGCACCCGCTCGCTCGAGGACGTTCTCGCACCGGCCATCGGTTACGCCCGCCACGGCCACCCGCTCCTGGGCAGGGTGAGCTCGACCGTCGAGACGGTGCGCGACCTCTTCGAGGAGGACTGGCACACCTCGGCCGACCTGTGGCTGAAGGACGGCAGGGCTCCCGAGCCCGGCGCCCTCTTCAAGAACCCGAGGTGGGCCGACACACTCGACCGGCTGGTCGCCGAAGGCCGTGCCGCCGGGTCCACCCGGGAGGCGCAGGTCGACGGCGCCCGCAGGGCCTGGAGCGAGGGATTCGTCGCCGAGGCGGTGGATGCGTTCTCCCGCAAGGCGTTCCGTGACTCCAGCGGTGAGGCGCACGGCGGCCTCATCACCGGTGCGGACATGGCTGCGTTCAGCGCGACCTGGGAGGAGCCGGCCACGATCGAGTGGCGCGGCCACACCATCGCCAAGACCCGCGCCTGGGGTCAGGGGCCTGCGCTGCTCCAGACCCTGCGCACCCTCGACGCGCTCGGCGACCCGGCGGCCCTCGACCCGTCGACGGCCGCCGGCATCCACGCCGCGGCCGAGGTGCTCAAGCTCTCCTTCGCCGACCGCGAGGCGTGGTACGGCGACGTCGACGTTCCGCTGGAAACCCTTCTCTCGCAGGAGTATGCGGCCGAGCGCGCCGGGCTCGTGGGCGACACCGCGTCGCTCGAGCTGCGCCCAGGCAGCCCCGACGGGCGCGAGCCCGCCGTCGCGGCATACGTCCGTGGGGTGGGGGCTCCGCAGGCTGAGGGTGACGCCACCACGGGGGAGCCGACGGTGGCGCCCACGGGGGTGACCCGTGGCGACACGTGCCACGTCGACGTGGTCGACCGGTGGGGCAACATGGTCTCGGCGACTCCGAGCGGCGGCTGGCTGCAGAGCTCACCCACCATCCCCGAGCTCGGGTTCTGCCTCGGCAGCCGGATGCAGATGTTCTGGCTGGAGGAGGGGCTGCCGTCGTCGTTGGCGCCCGGTCGCCGTCCGCGCACGACGCTGACCCCGACCCTCGTGCTGCGAGACGGGTTGCCCTACATGGCCTGCGGCTCACCCGGCGGGGACCAGCAGGACCAGTGGCAGCTGGTGTTCCTGCTTCGCCACCTCGTGGGCGGCCAAGAGCTCCAGGACGCCATCGACGCGCCGTCATGGCACACCACGAGCTTCCCCGGGTCGTTCTACCCGCGGCAGAGCGAGCCCGGCGTAGTCGTCGCCGAGGACCGCGTCGGGGCCGACGTCATCGCCGGTCTGGAGTCCCGCGGTCACACCGTGCGTGTCTCCGACCCTTGGAGCCTGGGGCGCCTGTGCGCGGTGACCCGCGACGCCGGGACCGGGCTGCTCCGCGCCGGCGCGAACCCGCGAGGGATGCAGGGCTATGCCGTGGGGCGCTGAGCCTCAGCCGGCGTCCTCGAGGTTGTCGACGGCCGCCTGCGCAGCCGCCGCGACGTGGGCGTGGGCGGCTGCCTCGGCCTCGTCGGGGTCGTGCGCCTCGATCGCATCGACGAGCCGGATGTGCTCCTGCCACGAGTGGGGTGCCCGGTGGGCCGCGCCGATGCGGAAGATCCAGTGCACGTGGAGGTACAGCGCGGCGGAGATCGAGGAGAGCCAACGGTTTCCGCTGATCTCGATCACCCGCAGGTGCAGGTCGCTGTTGAGCTGCGCGACGCGGGACAGGTCGTCCTCCTCGGTCGCCCGGCGCGCGTCGTCGAGCAGTGACCGCAGTGCCGCGACGTCCTGCGGGGTGGCGCGCTCGGCGGCCATCCGCGCCGCGACCGTCTCCAGGCTCGAGCGCACCGCGAAGAGGTCGGCCACGGTCGAGGCGTCCGGCGTCGCGACGACCGCGCCCTTGCGCGGCACCATCGTGACCAGCCCGTCGGCCTCGACCACCCGCAGGGCCTCCCGCACGGGGTTGCGCGACACCCCGAAGTCGGCCGCGAGGCGCTCCTCCGTGAGCCGCTGCCCCGGCGGGTAGTCCCCGTCCACGATCCGGCGGCGCAGCTCGGCGAGCACCTGCTCGCGCAGAGCCAGGTGCTGGCTGCCGATCGTGTGCCCCATCCCGGTGGCCATCGCCCCTCCCTCCGTCCGCGGCGGCGCGCTTGCCACGTCGTCCGTATACGAAAGACAATCTATGCCACTGTCCACGCTTTCCCTGGTAGCCGAGCCCGAGTCGCTCGCCGCCGTGCCGCCCCTGACGTGGGCCCTCGCGGTGAGCCCGGTCGTGCTGCTGCTCGCCCTCGTCCTCTGGGGGCGGTTCTCGACGATCGTCAACGCGTCGGTGACCGTGGCCTACAGCGTCGCGGTGGCCGTCCTCGCGTTCGGCGCCGGCGGGCTCACGGTGGGAGTCGGACTGGGGAAGGGCGCCTGGGTCGGCCTGTGGATCCTCTACGTGATCTGGCCGGCGCTGCTCATGCACCACCTGGCCACCCACGTGGGGATGAAGGCGCTCGGCCAGGCACTGTCGACGATGCTCCCGCGGCGCACCGAGAACGTGCTGCTCCTGGCTTGGGTGCTGCCGTCCTTCATCCAGGGGGTGTCCGGGTTCGGCACCCCGATCGCCGTCGCCGCGCCGCTGCTCGTGGCCCTCGGCATCGGCAAGGCGCGCGCCGTCGCCCTGCCCCTGGTCGGCTACCACTGGGCGGTCGGCTTCGGCTCGATGGGCTCGTCCTTCTACATGGGCGCGCTCACCGCGCACCTCGACAGCCCCGGACGTGCCGCGTATGCCGCCTCGGCGGCCGTGCTCCTCGGGGTCAACTGCGTGCTCTCGGGCGTCCTCGTGGCGCTCATGGACGGCGGGCTGGCGGGGCTGCGGAACGGGTGGCGCCTGCTGGCGACCGCAGGTCCGGTGATGGCGCTCGTGCAGGCCGGGACCGTCAGGCTCGAGCCGGGGATCGGCGCCCTCTGCGCGGGGGCGTCGGGTGTCGCGGTGGTCTTCGTGCTGCGCCGGTTCTCCGCCCGGGACGCCGCCGTCCCCGCTCGGTACGCCGCCGTCCCTGCTCGGTACGCCGCCGTTCCCACGGGTGAGGGCGCGACCGAGGAGGCCGAGGCGGAGGCGGAGTACACCCGCATGCGTGCCCGCGCCGCCGCGGTGCCCTATGCCCTGCTCGGCATCGTGGCGCTGGCCGTCTTCCTGCCGCCGCCGCTGCGTTCGTGGGCCAAGGGCCACCTGCTCATCGGCCCGTCGTTCCCGCAGACCAGCACCCACCAGGGGACCGTCAACGAGGCGGTGTCGGTCTACAACCCCATCGCCCTTCTGGGGCACCCGGGCACGTTCCTGCTCATCGCCTGTGCCGGGAGCGTGGCGGTCTGGGCCTCCCGCGGCATCTGGAAGGGCAGCGCCTGGGGCCCGGTGTGGCGCGGCGCGCTCAAGCAGGCGTGGAAGTCCTCGCCGTCGGTGGTGCTGCTCGCGTCCGTGGCAGGCGTCCTCGTCGACAGTGGCATGGTGCGCACTGTGGCGCAGGGCGCGGCGGTGGCGACGGGGAGCGCGTACCCGGCCATCGCGCCCCTCGTGGGGGCGCTGGGGTCGTTCATCACCGGCTCCACGACGAGCTCCAACGCGCTCTTCTCCTCCCTCCAGGCAGACGTCGCCCACCTCATCGGCGAGCCGCCGGCGGACCTGCTCGCCGGCCAGCTGGCCGGCGGCAACATCGGCAACTCGCTCGCCCCGGTGGTCATCCTGCTCGGCCTCAGCGCGGTGGGGGCGGCGCGGCGTACGGGTGAGGTGCTCCGGATGACGCTCGCGCCGGCGGTCGTGCTCCTGCTCTCGGCGGTGGGCTGCACCTGCCTGCTGGTGGCCATCCACCACTGACACCGGCTGACAGGGGGCTGGCCTAGGCTCACCTGCGTGACCGACGGACTCTTCATCGCCTTCGAGGGTGGCGACGGCGCCGGCAAGTCCACCCAGGTGACCCTGCTCCGCGAGGCGCTGGAGGCTGCGGGTCGCACGGTGACGGTGACTCGACAGCCGGGGGGCACCGAGCTCGGCCACCAGATCCGCGACCTCGTGCTCCACGGCGCCCACGTCGCGCCGCGCGCCGAGGCCCTGCTCTTCGCCGCCGACAAGGCCCACCACGTCGACCAGCTGATCCGTCCCGCGCTCGACCGCGGCGAGGTCGTGCTCACCGACCGCTACACCGACTCCTCCGTGGCCTACCAGGGCGCCGGACGCGACCTCGGCGCCCAGGAGATCCACGACCTCAACATGTGGGCCGTCGACGACCTCGTGCCCGACCTCACCGTGGTCGTCGACGTCTCCGCACAGGAGGGCCGGCGCCGACGTGGCGAGGTGCACGACCGCCTCGAGGCCGAGGAGGACGCCTTCCACGAGGCCATCCGCGCCCACTACCTCGCCATGGCCCAGGGCAACCCGGAGCGCTACCTCGTCGTCGACGGCACCCTCCCGCCCGCGGACGTCCACGCCGCGGTCGCCGAGCGGCTGCGCTCGATGGGGGTCCTCCCGTGACCGTCTGGCGGGACGTCATCGGCCAGGACACCGCGGTCGCCACGCTGCAGCGAGCCGTCTCCGACCCGGCCTCGATGACCCATGCCTGGCTGCTGACCGGGCCGCCGGGCTCGGGGCGTTCGGTGGCTGCGCGCGCGTTCGCCGCCGCCCTCCAGTGCCCCGACGGTGGCTGTGGTGAGTGCCGCGAGTGCCGCACCGCCCTGGACGGCACGCACGCCGACGTCGACGTGGTGGCCACGGAGGGCCTGTCCATCAAGGTGTCGGTCATCCGCGACCTCGTGCAGCTCGCCGCGCTGCGACCCTCGGTGGGGAAGTGGCGCATCATCATCGTCGAGGATGCCGACCGCCTCACGGCGTTCTCCGACGCGCCCGCCAATGCGCTGCTCAAGGCGCTCGAGGAGCCGACGCCCCGCACGGTGTGGATCCTGTGCGCCCCTTCGCTCGAGGACATCATCATCACGATCCGCTCCCGCTCGCGGCACGTCCGGCTGCGCACGCCTCCCGTCGAGGCGGTGGCCGACCTCCTGCACCGTCGCGACGGGGTCGAGATGCCCATGGCCATGTATGCCGCGCGCGCGGCGCAGAGCCATGTGGGCCTCGCCCGGCGGCTGGCACGCGACGAGGGCGCGCGCATCCGGCGCCGCGACGTCGTCGCGCTCACCGGCAAGATCCACGGGGTCGGCGACGCCGTCGGTGCCGCTGCCGACCTGGTCTCCATCGCCGACGAGGAGTCGTCGGCCGCGGCGACGGAGCGCGACGTCGCCGAGCGGCAGCGCCTGATGGAGCTGCTGGGGGCCGACCCGACGGCTCGCACCCAGCCGCCCCACATCCGCAGCCAGCTCTCGAGCCTGGAGAAGGAGCAGAAGGCCCGCGCCACCCGGCACTCCCGTGACGTGCTCGACCGCTCGCTCGTCGACCTGCTCTCGGTCTACCGCGACGCCCTGGTCGTGCACAGCGGCGCCGCCCTCGGGCTGGTCAACCAGGACAGCATGCGCGAGGTGCAGGCGCTCGCCCGGTCGATGAGCCCCGAGCAGCTCCTCGGTGCGATGGACGCCATCGGGACGGCTCGCGAGCGGATCGGCCTCAACGTCGCGCCGCTGCTGGCGCTCGAGGCCATGGCGATCTCGCTGCGCGTGCCCCGCTGAGCCGGGATAGCGTTCAGGACATGACTCCTCGAGCACGGGTGCTGCTGGCGGCGGCCATGGTCACGACCGTCGGCCTGTCAGGGTGCTCGGTGCTCGACGGGGGTGGTTCCTCGTCGTCCGCGCCCACGACCGCCTCGACCGCGGCCCGGAAGCCGCCGCCCGGGTCGGAGGCGCTCGCGTCCTTCTACGGGCAGCGCCTCGCGTGGGAGAAGTGCCAGATCGGGGAGTGTGCCGGCCTCAAGGTGCCGCTCGACTACGCCAAGCCCGACGGCGGCTCCATCACCATCCAGGTCCTGCGGATGCGGGCGACCAAGCCGAAGCAGCGGATCGGCTCGCTCGTGGTCAACCCCGGCGGCCCGGGCGGCTCGGGCGTCGACTACGCGAGGGCGGCCGACTTCATCGTCGGCAAGCCCGTGCGCCAGCGGTTCGACATCGTCGGGTTCGACCCGCGCGGGGTGCAGCGCTCCCAGCCGGTCGACTGCCTGCCCGACCGGGAGATGGACGCGTTCCTCGGCCAGGACCCCACCCCCGACGACACCGCGGAGGAGGACGCATTCGCCGCCTCGGGCAAGGCGTTCGCTCAGGGCTGCCTGCAGCGCACGGGCGCGCTGACCAGCCACCTGTCCACCGTCGACGCCGCGCGCGACATGGACGTCCTGCGGTCGGCGCTCGGCGACGAGAAGCTCAACTACCTCGGCAAGTCCTACGGCACCTACCTCGGCGCGACGTACGCCGACCTGTTCCCCAAGCTCGTCGGCCGGTTCGTGCTCGACGGGGTCCTGCCGCCCGACCTGACCTCCGCCGAGGTCTCCAAGGGGCAGGCCGAGGGCTTCGAGCGGGCGACCCGGGCCTGGGCCGCCGACTGCGTCGACCAGGGCGACTGCCCGCTCGGCGGGTCGGTCGACGAGGTCATGTCGGGCATGCGCGACCTGCTGGGGCGCCTCGACCAGCAGCCGGTCCCCATGAAGGACGGCAAGCTCAACCAGCTCACCGAGGGATGGGCGGCCACCGGCATCGCCCAGGCGATGTACGACCAGGGCTCCTGGGGTGCGCTCACCGACGCCCTCGCCGCGGTGGTGCGCAACGACGACGGCACCGAGCTGATGAAGATCGCCGACCAATACGCCGAGCGCAACCAGAACGGCAGCTACGCCGGCAACCTGCTCGAGGCGTTCTACGCCATCTCCTGCCTCGACAACCCCGACAGCCCCGACCCCAAGGTGTACGAGCAGCGGGCCAAGGACAACGCCACCGTCGCCCCCACGTGGGGACCGTTCCTGGCGTGGGGCTCGATGGTGTGCGGGCAGTGGCCGGTCAAGGCCGCCGAGGGTGGGGGAGCGCCGCACACGGTCTCCGCGGCCGGCAGCGGGCCCATCGTCGTGGTCGGGACGACTCGCGACCCGGCGACGCCGTACGAGTGGTCGGTGCGCCTGCGCAAGCAGCTGTCCAACGCGTCCCTGCTGACGTTCGACGGCGACGGCCACACGGCCTACGCCCGCTCCAACAAGTGCATCGACAACGCCATCAACGACTACTACACCGACGCCAAGGTGCCCAAGGACGGCACGAAGTGCTGAGTGGCCGGAGGCCGGTTCGGAGTTTGACGCCCCGATACGTATACTCATCGTCCGTGCCTCCGGGCACCTGCCGCCTTAGCTCAGTCGGCCAGAGCGATTCACTCGTAATGAATAGGTCATCGGTTCGATTCCGATAGGCGGCTCGGACAACGCCCCCCAGGCAACTGGGGGGCGTTTCTGCTGCTCTGGACCACGAGTCACCCGATCTGGATGGTGATCTCGTCAGCCAGGCCCCTGAAGTAGTGGCTGTTGTTGGGCTTGCCACCGATCGTGAGGTCGACCGTGTTGGCGATGCTGGTGACGGTCCTCTTCAGCGCCGGCCCCCGCACGGAGTCGACCGACGCGTACACCGTGTCGGTCGTGAGGTGGCACTCCACGAGGTGCCACTTCCCGTCGTTGATGGCCTTGGGCCCGTAGACCCTCTGCTTGCCCCCGGGGTAGTTGAACGCACAGTCGGGGTAACCGAACTTGGACGAGGACGACTTCCCGGCGATCTCCAGCTTGTAGGCGCCGCCGGTGGCAGTGGCCTGCCCCTTCTCCAGGACGTTGTAGTCCCCGGACTTCAGGTCGGCGGGGACCTGGAGGTAGGCCGAGATCGTCAACGGTGCCCGTCCGGGGTTGAGGGCGCCGGTCGGGTCCGGCACCCGCACGATCGAGCCGCTGCCGGAGAACCCGTAGGCGCTGCCGAGCACACCCGGCAACCCCACCCTCACACCGGACGAGATCGTGCCATCGTGCCCGCCGCCGGACGAGTCCACCATCGTCGTCGAGCCGGCGGACTCATCGAGGTGCCACATCGCGGTGACGCCGGGGGAGGCGAAGGCTGGGGCTGTCGCCAACCCCACGAGCGCCAGCACCCCGGTGGCAGCTCCGACCGACCGCGAGACTCGGCGGCTACCCCGCGAACGACCTGAGTCAGCCATCGTGAACCTCCGTCGCGACGGCTCGTGGGGCAGGCAGAGCCTGCGAGCGCGTCCTCGAGAACGTGTGTACCGGCGCAGGACGCTACCGAACCCGCGGGCAGAACCAGAGCGCCGAAGTCATGACCAGGGCCTGCGCCAATTGGTGGAGCGGTGCATACGGCGCCAAAAGGGCCAGCCCGCGGTGCTGCATGCGGTCGATCCCCTCAGCCGTTCGGCGACGACGGCTTCAACCTTCGGCCGGATGATCGACGGTCCGGGCCGCCCGTGCTGATCGGGCTCCTCGGCCGACGCACCATGGTCGTCATGGACGACGTGAAGAAGGCCGCCACGACCGCCACGGTGCTCTCCGAGGCGCAGAGGGCAGAGCTGCTCCGGCTGGTCAGCGGCTGGCGACTGGTGGGGGACCCCCAGGACGAGTAGTCGCCCGCCCCTTCGCCGGCACCACCGGCAGAAGGCGAAGGGCCCCCGCGACCGAGGTCGCGGGGGCCCTTCACCTGAGTGGCGCGGTGGGGGTCGGCAGGCTGCCTGGCCCCCACCGGGCTCAGGCGAGGTCGAAGCGGTCGAGCTCCATCACCTTGGTCCAGGCGGCGACGAAGTCGCGCACGAACTTCTCCTTGGCGTCGCTGCTGGCGTACACCTCCGAGAGGGCCCGCAGCTGGGAGTTGGACCCGAAGATGAGGTCGGTCGCGGTGGCGGTCCACTTCAGGTCGCCTGAGCCGGCGTCGAGGATGTCGTAGACGTTCTCCTCGGACTTCGAGGCCCTCCACTGCGCACCGGGGGCGAGCAGGTTGGCGAAGAAGTCGTTGGACAGGACGCCCGGACGGTCGGTGAGGACGCCGTGCGGGAGGCCGTCGACGTTGGCACCGAGGACCCGGAGGCCGCCGACGAGGACGGTCATCTCCGGCGGGGTGAGGTCGAGCATGTAGGCACGGTCCACGAGCAGGACCTCCGGCTGCTGCTTCTCGCCGGCCCGCAGGTAGTTGCGGAAGCCGTCGGCCCGGGGCTCGAGCACCCGGAAGGAGTCGACATCGGTCTGCTCCTGCGAGGCGTCCGTGCGACCCGGGTGGAAGGGCACCGTGACCTCGACGCCGGCGTCGGCCGCTGCCTTCTCCACTGCTGCGGAGCCCGCGAGCACGATGAGGTCGGCCAGGGAGACCTGCGCCCCGCCCCTGCCGTTGAACTCGGTGCGGAGCTGCTCGAGCGTGTCGAGGACGCGCGAGAGCTGCTCGGGCTGGTTGACCGCCCAGCTGCGCTGTGGCTCGAGCCGGATGCGCGCACCGTTGGCGCCCCCCCGCTTGTCGGTGGAGCGGAACGACGCGGCCGAGGCCCACGCGGTCGAGACGAGCTCGGCCGGGGTCAGGCCGGAGTCGAGGACGGCGGCCTTGAGCGCGGCGACGTCGGCGTCACCGACGAGCTCACCCTCGAGGGCCGGCACCGGGTCCTGCCACAGCTGGACCTCGGGCACCCAGGGGCCGAGGTAGCGCGAGACGGGGCCCATGTCGCGGTGCAGGAGCTTGTACCAGGCCTTGGCGAACGCCAGCCGGAACTCCTCGGGGTTCTCCAGGAACCGGCGCGAGATCTTCTCGTAGGCCGGGTCGACGCGCAGCGCGAGGTCGGAGGTGAGCATCGTCGGGCGGTGCTTCCTCGACGGGTCGTGCGCGTCGGGGATGATCTCGTCGTCGGTCTTGGCGACCCACTGCTTGGCGCCGGCGGGGCTCTCGGTGAGCTCCCACTCGTAGCCGAAGAGGATCTCGAAGTACCGGTTGCTCCACTGCGTCGGGACGTCGGTCCAGGTGACCTCGAGGCCGGAGGTGATCGCGTCGCCACCCTTGCCGGAGTTGAACGAGCTCTTCCAGCCCAGGCCCTGCTCCTCCAGGGGAGCGCCCTCCGGCTCGGGGCCGACGAGGTCGGGGTTGCCCGCGCCGTGCGTCTTGCCGAAGGTGTGGCCACCGGCGATGAGGGCGACGGTCTCCTCGTCGTTCATCGCCATGCGGCCGAAGGTCTCGCGGATGTCCCGGGCCGAGGCCAGCGGGTCGGGGTTACCGTTCGGGCCCTCAGGGTTGACGTAGATGAGCCCCATCTGGACCGCGCCGAACACCTCGTCCAGCTCGCGGTCACCGGAGTAGCGCTCGTCGCCGAGCCAGGTGTCCTCGGGGCCCCAGAAGATCTCCTCGGGCTCCCACACGTCCTCGCGGCCGAAGCCGAAGCCGAAGGTCTCGAAGCCCATGTCCTCGAGGGCGACGTTGCCGGCGAGCACGAGCAGGTCGGCCCACGAGATCTTCTGCCCGTACTTCTGCTTGACCGGCCACAGCAGGCGACGGGCCTTGTCGAGGTTGGCGTTGTCGGGCCAGCTGTTGAGGGGCGCGAACCGCTGGCCACCGTCGCCGGCGCCACCGCGGCCGTCGAAGATGCGGTAGGTGCCGGCGGAGTGCCAGCTCATGCGGATCATCAGGCCGCCGTAGTGGCCGAAGTCGGCCGGCCACCAGTCCTGCGAGGTGTGGAGCACGTCGACGATGTCGGCCTTGACCGCGTCGAGGTCGAGCTCGGCGAACTCGGCGGCATAGTCGAAGTCCTGGCCGAGCGGGTTGCTGCGGGGTGAGTTGGAGCGCAGCGGCGACAGGTCGAGCGAGTTCGGCCACCAGTCCTTCAGCGTGCGCGGACGGCCACCCGTCTTCGGGGTGGGCGAGGAGATGGCGGGGTTCTCGCTCTCGGTGCCCTGCGCGGTTGCGGAGTCGTGCATGACCGGGCAGCCGCCCTCGGCCTTGCGGTCCACCCCCTGCGGGCTGTCCGGGGTGGTGCTCGTGTCGTGGCTGTCGGTCATCGGTGCTTCCTTCCGGTTTGCGGTGTCACTTGGATGAGGCGGCCGAGCAGTCGGGGCAGGTGCCCCAGTAGACGACCTCCGCCTCGTCGACCACGAAGCCGTGGTCGTGCGAGGCGGTGAGGCAGGGGGCGTCGCCGACGGCGCAGTCGACGTCGGCGATGCTGCCGCAGGATCGGCAGACCAGGTGGTGGTGGTTGTCTCCGACCCGCGCCTCGTACCGCGCGGTGGCGCCGGTGGGCTGGATGCGGCGGGCGAGCCCGGCGTCGGTCAGGGCACGCAGCACGTCGTACACGGCCTGGTGGGAGACCGCGCCGTGCTCGGCGCGGACGTGCTCGATGACCCCGTCGGTGTCGATGTGGGGGTGCTCGCGCAGGACCGCGAGCACCGCGAGCCGGGGGCGGGTGACACGCAAGGACGCCTCCTGCAGCGCCTTCGCGAGATCCGTCGTCACGCCGCCCACCCTAGCCCTCATCTGGAACTGGTCAAGATTGTGGACGCGACTCGGCGAGCGGGCGACGGATCGCACGCTCGCCGAGGTGGGTCGGCTTCAGCCGTGTGTGACGGGAGTCGCGTGAACGTGCACCAAGCCGGCGTGGTCAGCCAGCTCGAGCAGCCACACGACGGCGATCGAGCCCATGAAGACGGCGAGCAGCACCTCGGCTGCGCCAGCCTCCGCGAACGCCAGGGCGACCAGCCCCAGCGCCAGGGACACGATCGACGCGCCCGTCTCGACGGTTCCCATCCTGTCGTGCGCGTTGCCCGTCCTCAGGACGAGGAACGCGACGGCACCGAGGATGAGGCCGACTGCGGACATCCCGCGGGCGTCCTTGACGAACCACACGTCGTTGTTCATCAGGAAGGCCACGTAGGGGATACCGATAGCCGCAACCAGAACTGTCGCAACATAATCGCGAAGCGTGAGTCTCATGACGCACCTCCTTCCGCATCCCCCACGATGCCACCGGGTGGGCGGTGTCACCAGGGCCTAACGTCCCCCCGGGTCGACCTCTCCGGGCAGCGCGCGCAGGAGGGCGGCATACGTCTCCTCCACCGCGCCGTACTCGCTGCGGACGACGACGGCACGCGGCCGGTGCTCCACGGCCTCGAGCAGGAGCTCGTACATCTCGGCGAGGAACCGCGGGCCGCCCTGGTCGGCCACCAGCCGGCGGTTGTGCCGCCCCCAGGGGCTGTCGTCCTCGCGCCGGTCGAAGCGCTCGAGCGACCCGGCCCGGTCGTCGAGCAGGACGACCTCGACGAACTCGGCCCCCTCGTCCACGGCTGCCTGCTCGAACGCCTCGATCGCGGCGCGGCGCCCGAGGAACTGGGGGAGGACGACGTCGCGGCCACCACGCAGGTGCGTGGCCGCCATCGACAGGGCGACCGGCCGCAGCACCTCGTGGGTGTGGTTGGCCGGGTCGCGCCACCCCCCCACGAGCTGGTGCAGCGTGTCGATGTCGAGGTTGAGCGTGCCGGGGTGGCGGTGTGTGTAGAGGGCCGCCAACGTGGACTTCCCGATGCCCGGGGGCCCGTTCAGGTGGAGGAGTCGCGGCACCCGCCCGACGCTACCCGTCGCCGCATGACCCAGCGCCACTTGGCGATACGGCGGTCGCGCTCGAAGCCCAGCTCCTCGAACAGGCTCTCCGGCCCCGTGTGCAGGTAGCTGCCGCGCTGCGGCTCGCGTCCCTCGACCTGCTCGGGATAGGCCTCCACGAGCCCGCCACCCGCGTCCTCGATCGCGGCGAGGGCGGCGGTCACCGCGGACCTCGCCACGCCCTGGCGCTGGTGGCCGCGGCCGGTGAACAGGCACCCGATGCGCCAGTCCGGCAGCTCGTCCAGCTCCGCCTCGTAGGCCCTGGGGTTCTTGATGTTCGGCAGCTCCGCGGGCGAGCCGTACTGGCACCAGCCGACGCAGTCGTCGCCGTCGTAGACCAGGACCTGGTGGACCGTGCCGCGCCGCACGTGGGCCTGCTTGGCGTCGCGGTTGCCCGCGGCCGTGTGCCCGCTGCCCACGCCCTCGGGGTGGAAGCCCATGCACCAGCCGCCGCCCCAGACGCCGTTGTTGGCCTCCACCAGCCCAGCGAAGTCGGGCCACGTCTCCTCCGTGAGCGGCCTTGTCCTGTATGTGGACTCGCCTGCGTCGCTCACGTGCCTGCACCCCCTGCGCCGGTGTCCCTCGAGCGATTGTCGCGCGACCTCGGTCGCGGTGTCACGCCTCGAGGCGCCCCATGCGCGAGACTTCCCGGCGTGACCACCTCCCAGGACGAGCCCGCGGTCCGGTCGGCGTGCGACGAGGTCGCCGGCACCTACGCCGACCACTTCCGCTCGACCGAGCCGGAGCTGCCCGTCGAGCTGGCGATGGTGGAGCACTTCGCCTCCCTCGTCGGCGGCGGCAGGAGGGTGCTCGACGCCGGGTGTGGGGCGGGCCGCATGATGCCCGTCCTCGCCGGCCACGGCTGCCGCGTCGAGGGCGTGGACCTGTCACCCGAGATGGTGCGGCGCAGCCGTCGCGACCACGCTGCCTACCCGGCGCAGGTGGCCTCGCTCGCCGACCTGCCCTTCCCCGACGACTGCTTCGACGGGGTCTTCTCCTGGTACTCGACGATCCACACCCCCGATGCAGACCTCCCGGTCGTCCTGCATGAGCTGCGCCGCGTGCTGAGGCCCGGCGGGCTGCTGCTGGCCGCGTTCCAGTCCGGTCACGGCGTGCGCGACGTCTCCGGGAGCTACCGCAGCCACGGGCACGACGTCGTGCTGCACCGTTGGAACCGCACCCCGGACGAGATGGCGCAGGCTCTCGCCGTGGCAGGGATGGTCGAGGTGGCCCGCCTCGAGCGGGCTGCCGCCGCCCACGAACGGGACGCCCAGGCGGTCCTGGTCGCCCGCGCCTGACAGCGGCCCCGGAGCCGTCCGTGCCATACGCACCCTGGCGGTTGCCCGTGGGGCGACGATGGGGGGGAGGCCGCACGACCACCCGGCGCGCGGCGCGGAACCGGTCGGGGAGGAGCACCCATGGGTGAGGAGCAGGGGCACGCGCACGGGGCCAGGGGAGTCGCGGTCGAGCTGCTGGCGACGGTCGACCTCGGCCCGGAGATCGAGGGCCTGGAGGGTTACCAGCTGCGGATGCGCAGGGTGACCATCGAGCCCGGCGGCGTCTTCGGGCCGGTGCACGACCACCGGGGTCGGCCGGGCACGGTCTTCGTCCTGCAGGGGACGATCACCGACCACCGCGACGGGGCCAGCACGGAGTACGGACCGGGGCCGGGCTGGCCGGAGGACCGGGAGACCACCCACTGGCTGGAGAACCGGGGAGCCGTCGCCGCGGTCGAGGTCTCGGTGGACATCGTCCGCAAGGAGTGACGCGCCGGCGGCAGCTATCGTCGCCGGATGCGAGTAGTGGTCATCGGCGGCACCGGTCACATCGGCACCTACCTGGTCCCCGGCCTCGTCGAGGCGGGGCACGAGGTGGCCGTCGTCAGCAGGGGGTCGCGGCGTCCGTACCGCGAGGACCCTCGCTGGCACGACGTCGAGATGGTGGTCTGCGACCGCGAGGCGGCCGAGGCCGACGGGCGGTTCGGGGCGGCGGTCGCGGCCCTGCGGCCGGAGGGCGTGGTCGACCTCACCTGCTTCACCCCCGCCCAGGCGAAGCAGCTGGTCGAGGCCCTGGACGGCCAGCACGTCGTGCAGACCGGGAGCGTCTGGTCCTACGGACCCAGCGAGGTCGTGCCGACCGGCGAGGACGCACCCAAGCGCCCCTACGGCGAGTACGGCGTGGGCAAGCTGGCCGTCGAGGAGTACCTCATGGAGCAGACCCGCGTCCGTGCGAGCGTCGTGCACCCGGGCCACATCAGCGGCCCGGGCTGGATGCCGATCGGGCCGGCCGGCAACCTCGACCCCGCTGTGCTCGACGCGCTGCGCGCGGACGGCTCCTGCCTGCTGCCCGACCGCGGCCTGGAGACGGTGCAGCACGCGCACGCCGAGGACGTCGCCGACCTGCACCATGCCTGCCTCGAGCAGCCCGAGTCAGCAGTGGGCGAGAGCTTCAACAGCGTCTGCACGCAGGCGCTCACCCTGCGCGGCTACGCCGAGCTGGTCGCCCGCCACTTCGGCCACGAGCCGCGGCTCGAGTTCGCGCCGTGGGCGGAGTTCGCCGAGAGGGCCGGACCCGAGGCAGCCGGCGCGACGCTCGAGCACATCGGCCGCTCACCGCACTTCTCGATGGACAAGGCCCGGGACCTGCTCGGCTTCACGCCGAAGCACGGTGTCACCGAGACCGTGCTGGAGGCCATCGACGCCTGGGTGGTCGCCGAACGGAGCTGACGCGCCCGGGGCTGACCGCCGGGAAGGGCCATGGACGGCGTCGGCGTCGGGCGAGCACACTGGCTGGGTCCACGACCGGAGGTGCAGCCATGGCCCGGGCAACGGTGCAGGAACTCTTCCGGCAGGCGATGGCGCACGACGACGCGGCTGCGATGCGCGAGGGGCTCGAGCGCATGCTCGGGCTGGCGGACGGCAGCGGCCTCAGCCCCGACGAGGAGTACCGGCTGAGGTCGTCCGAGTTCGTCATGGAGATGCCGCAGTCGGGTGAGCGGATCCGCGGACGTGACGCCATGCGGGCCATGCAGGCGGCGTTCCCCACACCCCCGATGTCGGTGCGGATCCGCCGCGTGGCAGGCGTGGGACGCCTCTGGGTGATGGAGGGCGAGCTCGACTACGGGCAGGGCCCGTGGCGCAACATCGTGGTCTTCGAGCTCGACGACGACGCGCTGATCGCCCGCGAGACCCGCTACTACGCCGAGAGGTCCGACCCGCCGGCCTGGCGCTCCGCCTGGGTCGAGCCGCTGGACTGAGGAACGCACGCGTGCGGTCCCGTCGACGCTGGTGAGGCTGCTCCCCAAGGACAGGCGGCCACCCACGTGGACCGCGGTGCGGACCCGTTGCGCGGCATGTGTCCCCATACCGGTGGCGTAGGAGCCTGCGCCAGCCGGTGCGTACGCACGGAAGCACCGGCAAACGCGCTCGACCTGCGGAGCCTGGCCTCAACCGTTCGTCATATCCGCTGCTCGATGACGGAGGTAGGACATACCACCGTTGGTGGAGGGCAGCCCGACGCCGGGGGCCTAGATTCCGGGGAAACCGGCCATGCATGCGTGCCGGTCCCCGACGGGGGTGTCGGGGGAAGGTGCTCGGGAGGTCCGCATGAACACTCGTCCTGCTGCCGCTGTCGCGGTGGGTGCAGCCCTGGCTCTCGTGGCGGCGACGCCGGCCCTGGCTGCCGTGAGCCCGTCACCCGCCCCGTCGTCAACGGCCACGGGTCCGGTCTACAACTCGGTCCAGGCCGGGACACGCCTCTACATCGGGGGCAGCTTCACCAAGGTCGACAGTGCCGCGGCGGCGGGGCTGGCCGCCCTCAACGCCACCACCGGCGTGCGCGACCCCGCGTTCAAGGCCGACGTGGTCGGGAAGGTCTACGCCCTCGCCACCGACGGCAGCACGATCTTCCTCGGCGGCTCGTTCACCAGCGTCGGCGGCGTGGCCCGGACCAACCTCGCGGCCGTCAGCCCGTCCGGGCAGGTCGTGAGCAGCTTCCACCCCAGCGTCTCGTCGACCGTCGAGTCCCTCGACTACACGAACGGCACGCTGTACATCGGCGGCGCCTTCTCCACGGTCAACGGCACCAAGCGGCCGAAGCTCGCGGCCCTCGACCCCACCACCGGCGCGGTCGTCCAGTCCTTCAACCCCAAGCCGAACGGCCTGGTCCACGTCGTCAAGGCGAGCGGCAGCCAGGTCTACGTCGGCGGCAGGTTCACCAGCATCGGCGGGGCCGGCCGCAGCTACGTCGCGCTGCTCGACGCCTCGGGCGCGGTCCAGCCCTACGACCCCAAGCTCGCCTTCGACTCCCAGGTCTTCGACATCGCGACGTCGGCCACCGGCGTCTACCTCGGCACCGGGGGACACCTGCCGGCGGGCAACTCGGTCTACGGCACGACACCGGGCAGCGGCGCCCAGCGGTGGCAGGTCAAGACCGACGGCAACGTCCAGTCCGTCGAGGCCCAGGGCAGCGACATCTACGGCGCCGGCCACTTCAACAACACCTGCCTGCCGAGCTCCACCGCCTCCACCGGGTGCCTCATCGACTTCTCCGCCCGCAAGACCGTGGTCGTCGACGACGGCACCGGCGTGGCCCGGGCGTTCGCCACCTTCAACTCCGCCTTCGGGGTCTGGGACCTCACGACCGCCGGCGGCAACCTCTACGCCCTGGGTGAGTTCACCAAGGTCAACAACACGAACCAGCCGGGGATCGCCCGGTTCCCGATTCCGTAGGCCGGGCAGCCCGGTACCCCACCACCACGATCGCGAGGTCGACATGGGAAGACAAGCACGCCGCACCGTGCTCCGCTGGGTCCTCGTGCCCGTCCTGGCCCTGGGCGGCGCGCTCGCGGCCACGGCGCCGGCCCGGGCCGACGTGACCGCCGCCCCGGCGCGCACGTGGGGAGTCGGGCCGGCCACCACGACCTCGGCGAGCAAAGGGGTCCCGAGGGTCCTGGCGATCCTGCCCGTGGGCGACCGGGTGTTCGTCGGCGGCACGTTCTCCAGCGTCATCGACCCCTCGGGGGTGTCCTACCCGGTCAAGAACCTCGCGGTCTTCTCCGCCACCACGGGTGCAGCCGACCTGGCGTTCGCCGGCGGCACCAACAACACCGTCACCTCCCTCGCCACGGACGGCTCCGGCGCGCTCTACGTGGGCGGCACGTTCGGCACCGTCAACGGTGCCACCCGCAAGGGCCTCGCGGCGCTCTCGACCTCGACCGGTGCCCTGCTCCCGTGGAGCCCGTCGGTGGTGGCTCCGGGCCAGGTCGACGCGCTCGCGTACTCCGGCGGCTCGGTCTACGCGGGCGGCAACTTCACCGCGCTCACCGACGGTGGGACGCAGTCCGCGCCCTACGCCGCCAAGGTCGGCGGAGTGGACGGTGCCGTGGACTCGGCGTGGGCGGCGGCCCCGAACGACCGCGTGCGGGCCCTCAACGTCGCGGCGGGGGGCACCCCGCGGCTGTTCCTCGGTGGCGACTTCACGTCGGTCTCGGGGCGGTCCTCGACCAACAAGCTCGCCGCGGTGTCGCTGCTCGGCGGTGTGGTGGACACCGTCTTCCGTGCCGGCCCGACCAACCAGGGCTCGTACGCCCCGATCTTCGACGTGACCTCCGACGGCACCAGCGTCTACACCGCGACCGCCGGCTCGGGCGGTGCCTGCGCCGCCCTCGACATCGGCTCGGGTGCGCTGCGCTGGAGCGCCCACAGCAACGGCAACATGCAGGGCGTGCGGCTCTTCGGCGGCAAGCTCTACTGCGCTGGGCACTACGGCGGGACGGGCTCGTTCATGGGCCAGACCCGCAACAAGCTGGCCGCGGTCGACCCCGCCACCGGGGCGCTGGCGGCGTTCGCCCCGAGCATCAACAGCTCGCAGGGGCCGTGGGCGCTGGCTGCCGACGCGAAGCGGCTCTACCTCGGGGGCGACTTCAGCAAGGTCGCCAGGGTGGCCCAGCCCCACTTCGCCATGTGGCTCGACAGCGCCGCGACCGGTGTCCCGCAGCCGCCGACCCGCGTCGTCGCAGCCCCCGGCAACGCCGTGGTGCACCTGTCGTGGGCCGTCCCCTCGAGCGACGGCGGCTCCGGGCTGCAGAAGTACAAGGTCTACCGCAGCACCAGCCCCGGTGGGCAGAACCTCTCGAGGTCGCCGCTCGTGACGCTGTCCAAGACCACCCGGACGTTCGACGACACCGCTGTCGTCAACGGCACGACCTACTACTACGTCGTGCAGGCGACGAACGCGCTGGGCGGCAGCGCCGCCTCCGCCGAGGTGTCCGCGCGCCCGAGCGGCACGGTCCAGGTCGTGCCGCCGGGACCGCCGACCTCCGTGGCGGCGACCAGCGCCCCGGGCGACAACCACCTGCAGTGGAACCCGCCGGCCACGGACGGCGGCGCCCCCGTCACCGCCTACCAGGTCCTGCGCGGGACGACCCCCGGTGGAGAGGGGGCCACCCCGGTCGCCGAGGTGGGCACCACGGCGTACGACGACAGCAGCGACGTCGTGGTGGGCACGACCTACTACTACGTGGTCCGCGCGGTGAACACCGCCGGGCCGGGCAGCGCCTCGGCCGAGGTGTCGGCCACCCTGGCCCCGGGCACCCCCGGCCCGCCGACGCTCACGGCGACCGTCGTCTCCGGGCCCTCGGTCCAGCTCCAGTGGACCGTGCCGACCACGGGCGGGTCGCCCATCACCAAGTACACGGTGCTGCGCGACGGCGTCCGCGTCATCTCCCTGACGGCCACGCCGTCCGGCCCGACGACCTGGACGGACGTGCGCCCGGTGAGCGGGGTGCACGAGTACCAGGTGCGGGCGGCGAACGCCTACGGCAACGGGCAGCTCTCCAAGAAGGTCACCGTCACCGTGCCCTAGCCTCGTCGCGACCGCGCCCTGACGCCGCGGGCGCGTCGTGGAGGAGTCCTGGCCGGGGTCAGCGCATGTTGCCGGTGTGGCCGAGGCTCATCGTGCCCGGCTGCGGCCAGACGCACAGGCCGTGCGGGCCGGCGTCGACGTGGATCTTGTGGGTCACCTTGCCGGTCGCGGTGTCGAAGACGTAGACCTCGCGGTCGTAGCGACCGGCGAGCCAGAGCTCGGCGCCGTCGGCGGTGACGCCCCCCATGTCCGGTGAGCCGCCGCCCGGGATCTTCCACAGGGCCGTGGTCGCGAGCGTGGACGAGTCGAGCACGGTGATGCTGCCTGCGTCGCGGTTGGAGACGTAGACCTGGCGGCTGTCCCTGGAGGGGTAGAGCCCGTGGGCGCCCAGCGCGGTGTGGATGAACCGCGCCACCTTGAGGGTGTGGGCGTCGATGACCCAGACGCCGTTGCGCAGCATGTCGGCGACGAGGAACCGCTTGCCGTCGGGGGTCAGCCGCACGTCCTGGGGCATCGAGCTGGCTCCTGGAAGCAGCCCGTTCTTGGGGCTCCCCGGCATCGCCATCGCCTCGCCGGGCGACGTGGCTCCAGGGGTGTGGACGCGGTTGAGGTCGACGACCTTGCGCACCTTGGTGACGGACGCGTCGATGACCATCAGCTTGCCGCTGAACTCGCAGCTCGCCACGAGGAATGACATGTCGGCGGAGAAGTCGGCGTGGTTGATCCCGGCGCAGGGCACGTGGAGCGAGCGCTGCAGCTTCATGGTGCGGGCGTCGCGGACGTCGATGCGGCGCATGCGCTCCGCCATGACGAGGGCGTGCTTGCCGTCGGGGGTGAAGTAGAGGTTGTACGGGTCCTCGACGGGGACGGGGCGCCCGGCCTTGCCGGTGACGGGGTCGATGGGCGTCAGGCTGTTGCCGAGGTCTGCGTTGACCCACAACGTCTTCATGTCCCACGACGGCACCACGTGCTGGGGCTCACGGCCGGTGTGGAACCGTCCGACGACCTTGTAGGTGTGCGGGTCGATCAGCTGGACGGTGTCGCTCAGGGTGTTGGGGACGTAGACCATCTGCCGTGCGCGCCGGGCGGTCGGGCTGAGGGCGCCGGCTCCTGCGGCCGCATAGACGTTGCTCGCCGACCCCGAGGTCGCGGTGCTGGCGTCGGCCGCGTCGTGGTTGGTGGCGCCGGCGCTGGTGCTGCTCCCGGACCGGGCGTGGGTCGGCGTCGTCGAGGGGCCGTCGCCGGACGTGCCGGCGCACCCCGCCGCGGCAGTGCCCACGACCAGCGCGGTGGCCAGGGCGCGCAGGGCCACCCCTCGGTGCGTCCCAGGGCGGCGGGTGCGAGTCGGTACGGGTCGGACCGCACGCGTGCTGGTCGCGCTCGAGGAAGGCATCACGGCTCCTGCAGGAGGGTCGAGAGGGTCGAGGGCCGTAGCCCCTTGGCGTGCAGCCCCGCGAGGATCCCGGGCAGCGCGTCGACGGTGCCCTGGTGGCCGAAGTGCAGGCTGACGACCGACCCCGGCCGCACCGCGGCCAGCGTGCGGGTTCGGACCGCGTGCGCCCCGGGGTCCAGGAAGTCCTCTGGGTCCACGTCGTAGGACACACAACGGTGGTACCCGGCTGCGGCGGCAGCAGCCCGGATGGTCGGGGTGCTGTGCTGGGTGCCCGAGGGCCGGAACCACCAGCCGGCAGTGCCCACGGCCGCCTTGAGCGCCCGCGCGCCGCGCTCGGCCTCGTCGACCGCCTGGGACCGCGACAGCTGCTTCATCTGCTGGTGGCTCCAGGTGTGGTTGCCCAGCTCGTGCCCGGCCGCCACGACCGCCCGGCCGACGTGCGGGTACTGCTGCAGCCAGGTGCCGACCGCGAAGACGGTGACCTCGGCCTCGGCGCTGGCGCAGGCGGCAAGGATGTCGCGGGCCATCGACTCGGGCCCCTGGCCGTGGAAGGTGAGGGCGACCTGGTCGCCGGTCCTGGGGCCGTGCGTGATGTCAGGACCGGGGGTCAGCGCGATGCGCGGCGGGCCCTTGGTCGTGGCCGTCGACGCACTCGAGGTTGTCGCCCGGGCGGGAGAGGTCGGCGAGGTCGTTGCCGCGCCCGGCGTGGGCTGCGCTCCCGCGGTGGACGCCTTGACGGCACCAGCGCCGCGGTCCGAGCCCGTCGCGCAGCCCGCCAGCGCGGCGCCGGAGATGCCCGTCAGGCCGATCGCCAGGACGGCACGTCGGCCGACGACCGGGCGGCCCGGCTCCGTACCGGGATCTGGGCGGTCTGGGGGCTGTTCCACGGGGCGCCATGCTACGACCACCGACCGAGAGGTTCCTGAGGACATGGCGGGAAGCGCCCGAGCCAAAGCCGCAGGTGGCGACGGGGCAGTCCGTGACATCTGTGACGTGCCGCCCCCGACCGGATGTGGCAAGGTCGGAGCAGGTTCGACTCGAGGAGGAGCGATGGACGCGAAACGGACGTTCCTGTCATGGCCGGTTCTGCGGCAGGTGGCAAGTGGTGACTTCCTCGGCCGGGGACCGGCCGTCACGTCCCAGCGCACACGCGACCTCGAGCCCCGCACCTCGACCGCCGACCGCGTCGTCCAGAGCGTCTGCCCCTACTGCGCCGTCGGCTGCGGCCAGAAGGTGTTCGTCAAGGACGAGAAGGTCGTGCAGATCGAGGGCGACCCCGACTCCCCGATCTCCCGCGGCCGCCTGTGCCCGAAGGGCTCGGCGAGCGAGCAGCTGGTCAACAGCCCGGGACGCCAGACCAAGGTCCTCTACCGGCGTCCCCATGCCACCGACTGGGAGCCGCTCGACCGCGACACCGCGGTCGACATGATCGCCGACCGCTTCGTCGAGAGCCGGCGTCGAACCTGGCAGGACCACGACGAGCACGGCCGTCCGCTGCGCCGGACCATGGGCATCGCCTCGCTCGGTGGCGCCACGCTGGACAACGAGGAGAACTACCTCATCAAGAAGCTGTTCACCGCGGCCGGCGCCATACAGATCGAGAACCAAGCCCGTATTTGACACTCCTCCACGGTCCCCAGTCTGGGGTCCTCGTTCGGACGTGGCGGCGCGACGCAGTACGTGCAGGACCTGGCGAATGCCGACTGCATCGTCATCCAGGGCTCCAACATGGCCGAGTGCCACCCGGTGGCCTACCAGTGGGTGACGGAGGCGCGGCTTCGCGGAGCCAAGGTCATCCACATCGACCCGCGGTTCACGCGCACCTCGGCCACGGCGGACAAGCACGTCCCGATCCGCGCCGGTAGCGACGTGGTGTTCCTCGGCGCCCTGATCAACCACATCCTCGCCAACGAGCTGTACTTCAAGGAGTACGTCGTCGCGTTCACCAACGCGGCGACGATGGTGAGCGAGGACTACCAGGACACCGAGGACCTCGACGGCCTGTTCTCCGGCTACGACGACAAGCTCAACAACTACGACCCGTCGAGCTGGGCGTACGCCACCGAAGGGGAGGGGCCCAACGCCTCACCCGGCACCATCGGCGGTCCTGCGGCCGGTCACGAGCACGGCCACAGCAGGTCCGAGCGCTCGGCGGGTGACGAGCACGGCTCCGGTGGCCCGGCCCTCGAGCACGCCATGGTCAAGCGCGACGAGACCCTGCAGGACCCGCACACGGTCTTCCAGATCCTCAAGCGCCACTACGCCCGCTACACCCCCGAGATGGTGTCCGAGGTGTGCGGCATCTCGGTGGACGACTTCCACTACGTGGCCAGGGCCGTGACGGAGAACAGCGGCCGCGACCGGACCTCGGCGTTCGTCTACGCGGTGGGCTGGACCCAGCACACCCTGGGCGCGCAGTTCATCCGCACGGCCGCGATCATCCAGCTCCTGCTGGGCAACATGGGCCGCCCGGGCGGCGGGATCATGGCGCTGCGGGGCCACGCCAGCATCCAGGGTTCCACCGACATCCCGACGCTCTACAACATCCTCCCCGGCTACCTCGCCATGCCGATGGTCGGCGACCACGACACGTGGGACGACTACGTCAGCGCCATCGGCAACAAGCAGCAGAAGGGCTTCTGGGCCAACGCCGACGCGTATGCCGTGAGCCTGCTGAAGGCGTGGTGGGGGGACGCGGCGACCAAGGAGAACGACTGGGCCTTCGACTACCTGCCGCGCCTGAGCGGGGCTCACGGGACCTACCAGACGACCATGGCCATGAAGGACGGCCAGGTCGAGGGCTACTTCCTGCTGGGGCAGAACCCGGCCGTGGGCTCGGCCCACGCGAAGATGCAGCGGCTCGCCCTCGCCGAGCTGAAGTGGCTCGTCGTCCGGGACCTGCAGATGATCGAGTCGGCGACGTTCTGGAAGGACGCGCCCGAGATCGCCACCGGCGAGCTGTCGACGGAGAAGATCGGCACCGAGGTGTTCTTCCTGCCCCCGGCCTCGCATGTCGAGAAGGCGGGCACGTTCACCCAGACCCAGCGGCTGCTGCAGTGGCGGCACAAGGCGGTCAACCCGCCGGGCGACTGCCAGAGCGAGCTGGAGTTCTTCTTCGAGCTGGGCAAGCGGATCCGCGCCAGGCTGGCCGACTCCGACGACCCGCGCGACCGTCCGCTGCTCGACCTCACCTGGGACTACCCGCTCGACGACGAGGGGGAGATCAGCAGCGAGGCCGTCCTGCAGGAGATCAACGGACGCCACCTGAGCGGTGACAAGGCCGGTGAGCTGGCCGGCATGTACACCGAGCTCAAGGCTGACGGGTCGACGAGCTCGGGCTGCTGGATCTACTCCGGCGTCTACGCCGGCGGGGTCAACCGGTCTGCCAACCGCAAGCCCGGCCGCGAGCAGGGCCCGACCGCGCAGGAGTGGGGCTGGGCCTGGCCCGACAACCGGCGGATCCTCTACAACCGCGCCTCGGCCGACCCCGAGGGCAAGCCGTGGAGCGAGCGGAAGAAGTACGTGTGGTGGGACGAGGAGCAGCAGCAGTGGACCGGGATCGACACCCCGGACTTCGTCAAGACCAAGGCGCCGTCCTACCGGCCGGAGCCGGGTACCGGTGGCCCCGACGGCCTGGCCGGTGACGACCCGTTCGTCATGATGGCCGACGGCAAGGGCTGGCTCTTCGCGCCGAAGGGCATGCTCGACGGCCCCCTGCCGACGCACTACGAGCCGCAGGAGTCCCCGGTCCAGAACCCGCTCTACGGGCAGCAGTCCAACCCCGCGCGCAGGGTCTTCCCGCGCAAGGACAACCTGTGGAGCCCGTCGGGCAACGCGCCCGGCGCCGAGGTCTACCCCTTCGTGTTCACCACTTACCGGCTCACCGAGCACCACACGGCCGGCGGCATGAGCCGTTGGCTGCCCTACCTGTCCGAGCTGCAGCCCGAGTTCTTCTGCGAGGTCTCGCCGGAGCTCGCCGCGGAGCGGGGCCTGGCCAACGGCGGGTGGGCGACGATCGTCTCGGCGCGGTCCGCGGTCGAGGCACGGGTCCTCGTCACCGAGCGCATGACCCCGCTGGTCATCGGCGGCCGGACGATCCACCAGGTCGGCCTGCCCTACCACTGGGGCGTCGGCCGGGACGCCGTCGTCTCTGGCGACGCCGCCAACGACCTGCTCGGCATCGCCCTCGACCCCAACGTCCAGATCCAGGAGTCCAAGGCAGGGTCGTGCGACATCGTCCCCGGCCGACGGCCCCAGGGCGAGGCGCTGCTGCGGCTGGTGGAGGAGTACCAGTCGCGCGCAGGGGTCACGGTCGAGACCAGCAACCAGCTGCGCACCACCACTGCCGGCGCGTCCGGCTCGTCGAAGGAGGCGGACGCCTGATGGGCTTCTGGCAGCACCAGCTCGCGGGGCCGACAGACCCGTCGCACGACGCGGCCTGGGAGGAGCCCGAGCCCCGCAAGGGGTTCTTCACCGACACTTCGATCTGCATCGGATGCAAGGCCTGCGAGGTCGCGTGCAAGGAGTGGAACGCGATCCCGGAGGACGGCCTGTCGCTGACCGGCAACTCCTACGACAACACCGGCTCGCTGGGGGCGAGCACGTGGCGGCACGTGGCATTCATCGAGCAGACAGCTGACCGGGTGGAGGAGGCGCGGGCCTCGGGTCGCCGCCTCGTCGACCTCGGTATGCCGGCGTTGCGGCCGCCGGACGCGCCGCAGGGCTCGCCGTCCGCTGCCTCCGGCACGGCACCGGCCGGGCTCGAGGGCGTCGTCCCGACCGCGGTCGCCGACGACGGCTCGCTCGACGCGATGGCGGCTGCCGCCCGGACCGCCCAAGCGACGGGCACGCTGCCGGACTTCCGGTGGCTGATGGCCTCCGACGTCTGCAAGCACTGCACCCACGCCGGCTGCCTCGACGTCTGCCCGACGGGTGCGCTGTTCCGCACCGAGCACGGCACCGTCGTCGTGCAGCCGGACGTGTGCAACGGCTGCGGCTACTGCGTGGCGGCCTGCCCGTTCGGCGTCATCGAGCGTCGCGAGGACGAGCGCGACGACAAGCGTGGAGGGGGAGTGGTCAGCAACGTCGGCGTCGCCCAGAAGTGCACGCTCTGCTACGACCGGCTCGGCCACGACCAGACGCCGGCGTGCGCGCAGGCCTGCCCGACCACCTCGATCAAGTTCGGGACACTCGCCGAGATGCTCGACACCGCACGGGACCGGGTCGAGGTGCTTCACGACAACGGCTTCACCGAGGCGCGCCTCTACGGCGCCAACGCCGATGACGGGGTGGGGGGCACCGGCTCGGTCTTCCTGCTGCTCGACGAGCCGGAGGTCTACGGCCTCCCGCCGGACCCGCGGGTCCCGACGGCCGACCTGCCCGACATGTTCCGCAAGGCCGGCATCGCCGCGGTGGCGATGTTCGGCATGGCCGTGGCTGCATTCGCTGGGAGGCGCCGGTGACCACCAACCCGTTCGACGCGGACCGACCCCCGGAGGTCCCGCGCGGCCAGCGCCGGCGCGACGGTGGCAAGGCTGACGGCGGCGGCCGGCGTCGCCGTGACGAGTCGGTCCTCGTGCCCGACGCCGAGTTCACGAGCTACTACGGCCACAACGTCGTCAAGCCGGCGCCGTGGGGCCACGAGATCGCCGCCTACCTCTTCCTCGGTGGCCTGGCCGGCGGGTCCGGGCTGGTCGGGGCGGGCGGCGCCGTGTCCGGCCGCCCGGCCCTGCGCCGCGTCGGCCGCTTCGGTGCCCTGGCTTCGGTGGTCCTCGGCGGGGCCGCCCTGGCCAAGGACCTCGGCCGGCCCGAGCGCGCGCTCAACATGCTGCGCGTCGCCAAGGTGACCTCGCCCATGTCGGTCGGCTCGTGGATCCTCACCGGGTTCGGCGCCTTCGCGGGCGCCGCCGCTGCGACCGAGATCGCGGGGGCGGTGCTGCCCCGCGGGTCATGGCTCGCGCGCCTCGCCCGGGGCGTCGACCCCCTCGCCACGGCAGGCTCGACGGCGTTCTCCATGCCGCTCGCGGCCTACACCGCGGTGCTCCTGGCCGACACGACCACCCCGACGTGGCGCGAGTCCTACAAGGAGCTGCCGTTCGTCTTCGTGGGCTCGGCCAACGCGGCGGCAGCCGGTCTCGCGCTGCTCGCGACGCCGGCCGACCAGAACGGACCGGCGCGCCGGCTGGCCACCATCGGGGCCGCGGTCGAGCTGGGCGCCTCCGAGCTCATGGAGCGCCGGATGCACCCGGTCGTGGCCGAGCCGCTGCACGAGGGGCGCCCCGGGCAGATGCTCAAGGCGGCCAAGCTGCTCACGGCCGGGGGTGCCGTCAGCGCAGCCCTGTTCGGTCGCAACCGCACCGTCGCCGGGCTCAGCGGGCTCGCGCTGATGGCGGGTTCGGTCCTGACACGGTTCGGCGTGTTCGAGGCGGGTATGGAGTCCGCGAAGGACCCGCGCTACACCGTCACCCCCCAGAAGGAACGCCTGGAGGAGCGGCGCCGCCGCGGCCAGACCCACGACTCGATCACGACGGGCCGCTGACCGGCGGCTCGCGGAGGGGCCCGGAACCACACGGGCAGAAGGAGGGACGAGATGAGCGAGAGCACTCGCAGCACCACGGCCGGTGTCTCCGCGCGGGACGGCCGCGCCGCGGGCAGGGCTCCGAACCGCTGGGTCATCCTCGTGTGCGCCATCCTCGTGCAGCTGTCGATCGGGTCGGTCTACGCCTGGAGCGTGTTCGCCAAGGCGCTGCAGAGCGAGGAGGCGTTCGGTTGGTCGAAGGCCAAGGCCGCGGTGCCGTTCAGCGTCGTCCTCGGGATGATCTTCATCGGCAGCTTCGTCGGCGGCCGGCTGCAGGACCGCCGGGGCCCGCGCGTCGTCGCGATGGTCGGCGGGGTCATCTACAGCATCGGGGTCATCATGGCCTCGTTCGCGACCAACGCCGACATGTTCTGGCTGCTGGTCCTGGGTTACGGCGTCATCGGCGGGTTCGGGCTCGGGATGGTCTACATCGTGCCGATCGCCATGCTGCAGAAGTGGTTCCCCGACAAGCCGGGGCTCATCACCGGGCTCGCGGTGGCCGGGTTCGGCTTCGGCGCCGTGATCACCGCGCCGGTCGGGCAGGCGCTCATCGACAACTCGCCGTCGCAGCCGACGCGCGCGTTCCTCTGGCTCGGCATCGCCTACCTCGTCGCCCTGCTCATCGGCACGACCTTCTTCGCCAACCCGCCGGCCGGCGCCGCTGCCACGGCCACGACTGAAGCGGCGGACGACGACAAGGCCGTCGACGCGGTCTCGGGTGAGCGCGACTTCGCGGTGGACGAGGCCCTGCGCACCCCGCAGTGGTACCTGCTGACCCTGATCCTCACCATGAGCGTCACCGCCGGCATCTCGTTGATCGCGGTGGCGGCCGGCAGCGCCACCGACATCGCCGGGTACTCCAAGACCGCGGCCGCGAGCCTCGTCGGCATCCTGGCCGTCTTCAACGGCGGCGGCCGCATCCTGTGGGGCTGGCTGTCCGACATGGTCGGCAAGATGCCGGCGTTCCTCGGCATCCTCGGCATCCAGGCCGTCTGCCTGCTCCTCATCCCGCACGCCAGCAACACGGCCCTGTTCGCCGTCCTCGCCGCGCTGATCTACACCTGCTACGGCGGGGCGTTCGGCACCATGCCGTCGACGGCGGGCAAGTTCTTCGGCGTGAAGAACGTCGGCGCCATCTACGGGCTCATGCTCGTCGGGTGGAGCATCGGCGGCGTCATCGGGCCGCTGCTCATCGCCAGCCTCATCGGCGACAGCAAGTCCTACACCCGCGGGTTCACGATCATCGGGATCATCACCATCGTCGCCATGGTCATCCCCCTCATCACCCGCAAGCCGCACCACGGTGCAGGCGCTGCCGCGGGTACGCACCGAGCCGGAGCCGACCGGGGAGCCGGCGCCGCCCACTGACGGCCGCAGCACCGACGAGCCCGCCCGCTGCGCCCACCCGGCGCGGCGGGCGGGCTTCGTCCGAGCGGCTACTCGCGGACGTCGACGGGGCCGTCGTGCCGGGGCAGCCCGGCGGCGAACCACGCCTCGGCACCACCCACGACGTCGGTGGCCCGGCGCAGACCCAGCCGCTGCAGCGACGCCGCTGCAAGGCTCGAGCTGTACCCCTGCCGGCAGACCACGACGACGAGCTGGTCGGGGCCCGTGACCTCCGGGATGTGCCAGGGGCTGCCCGGGTCGAGCCGCCACTCGAAGACGGTCCGGTCGATGACGACCGCGCCGGGCAGGTCACCCTGCCGCGCGCGCTGCTCGGTGGTGCGCGTGTCGACGAGGAGCGCGCCCGAGAGCACCGCGTCGTACGCCTGCGCCGGGGTGAGCCTGTCCAGCCCGGATCGTGCCTCGGCCAGGAGCGCCTCGACCCCCGCCGCGTCGTGCTGCCCGTCAGGGGTCGACGGGTCGGGCGTCACCTGACGACCAGGACCGAGTCGCCGCGCGGGACGAGCTCGCCCACCACGGTGCCGCCCGGCACCTCGCCGGCCACGAGCAGCCCCCCGCTGGTCTGGGCGTCGGCGAGCAGCACCAGCTCGTCCTCACCCACCCCGGCGTCGAGGTATGGGCGCACCCAGGCGAGGTTGCGCTGGCTGCCCCCCGGGACGAACCCGTCGCGCAGCGACTGCCGAGCACCGTCGAGGTAGGGGACGGCAGCAGCGTCCACGACCGCCGTGACGCCGGAGGCCCGGGCCATCTTGAACAGGTGGCCGAGCAGGCCGAACCCGGTGACGTCGGTGGCCGCGCGGATCCCGGCGGCCACGGCGTCGCGCGAGGCGCGGTCGTTGAGCTCGGCCATCGACGCGACCGCCTGCGCGAACACCTCGCCGGTCGCCTTGTGCCGGTTGTTGAGGACGCCCACCCCGAGCGGCTTGGTCAGGGAGATCGGCAGGCCGGCCTGCGCGGCGTCGTTGCGCAGCAGGCGGTCCGGGTGGGCGACCCCCGTCACGGCCATGCCGTACTTCGGCTCCGGGTCGTCGATGCTGTGGCCGCCGGCGACCGGGCACCCCGCGAGGCGGCCCACGTCGAGGCCCCCGCGCAGCACCTCGGCCGCGAGCTCGGGCGGCAGGACGTCCCGCGGCCAGCCCAGCAGGTTGACCGCCACCACGGGCCGGCCCCCCATGGCGTAGATGTCGGAGAGGGCGTTGGCCGCGGCGATCCGACCCCAGTCGTAGGCGTCGTCGACGACCGGGGTGAAGAAGTCGGCAGTGGCCAGGATGGCCAGGTCTCCCTCGACCCGCACGGCCGCCGCGTCGTCACCGTCGTCGAGCCCGACGAGCAGGTCGGGCGAGGCGACACCGGTGAGCCCGCGCACCATGTCCTCGAGCTCGCCCGGGGGGATCTTGCACGCGCAGCCCCCTCCGTGGGCGAACTGCGTCAGGCGGACCGGTGCAGCCGTGGTCGTCATGAGCCGACTGTATGTCGGCGCCTCGGCGCCGGTCCTGCCGACCGTTGCGGCCGACCATCGCGGCCGACCGTTCATGGCGCGGGCGCCGAACGCGGCCCCTCCGGGCGGGGGCCGGCGGAGTACATTCGGACCACGCGCCGGCGTGCGCGCACTGGGGAGGGTCGCCGATGTTCGCAGTGGTCCTGTTCTGCATCTTCGGGCTGGGGGTCGTGGCGTTCGCGGGGGTGATCGTCGTCGGTGTCGTCAACCGGTTCCGGGGGCGCAGGGACGACGACTGGCACGACGAGGGCGAGGAGGGCGCGCCGCCGAAGGTGCGCCCCGGCCCCGGCTGGGGCAACGGCGGATCCTGGAACTGACGCCCACGCCCACGGGGTCGCCACGGCACTGTCGCCGACCGCGTTATAGCGTGGCCGCGGAGGTGTCAGGGTTCCTGGTGGTCCCCCCGGTCTTCAACACCGGTGAGACCGAGCATCTCGGTCTGGCGGGTTCGATTCCCGTCCACCTCCGCCACAGTCGTCCAGGAGGTCCGCGCGGTGCACGTCTTCGCCACGGCCGGCCACGTCGACCACGGCAAGTCCGCGCTGGTCCGGGCCCTCACCGGTATCGAGCCGGACCGGTGGGACGAGGAGCGCCGCCGCGGGCTCACCATCGACCTCGGGTACGCATGGACCCGGCTGCCGTCGGGGGCGCAGGTCGCGTTCGTCGACGTGCCGGGCCACCAGCGCTTCATCGGCAACATGCTGGCCGGGCTCGGCCCGACGTCGGCGGTGGTCTTCGTCGTGGCCGCCGACGAGGGCTGGCGCCAGCAGTCGAGCGAGCACCTCGCCGCAGTGCACGCCCTCGGCATCAGCAGGGGCCTGCTCGTCGTCACCCGCAGCGACCTCGCCGACCCGGGCCCGGCGCTCGCGGACGGCCGCTCGCGGATCGCCCGGACCAGCCTCGGTGACGTCGAGGGGGTCCCGGTCTCGGCGCTGACGGGGGAGGGGATGCCCGAGCTCCTGGCGGCCCTCGAGCGGCTCGCCGCCGCCACGCCACCGCCACGCACCGACGGCCGGGTGCGGCTGTGGGTCGACCGTGCCTTCACCATCCGCGGCAGCGGCACCGTCGTGACCGGGACCCTGGGGGAGGGGACCATCGCGGTGGGTGACGAGGTCGACCTCGCCGGTCGGCCGGCCCGGGTCCGCGGGCTGGAGTCGATGGAGCAGCAGCACGACCGCGTCGGTCCCGTGTCCCGGGTCGCGGTCAACCTCCGCGGGGTGGGTGTGTCCGAGGTGGCTCGCGGCGACGTTCTGGTCACGCTGGGGGCGTGGCGCCTGACCGCGGTCGTGGACGTGCGGGTCGATCCGGTCGGGGGCTCGGAGCGGCTGCCGGGGGGCGCCACCCAGCAGCGCCTGCCCTCGCAGCTCACGCTGCACGTGGGCACCACCGCCGTGCAGGCGCACGTGCGGCCGCTCGGGGCGGACGCCGTACGGCTCGTCCTCGACCGGCCGCTGCCCCTCGTCGCGGGTGACCGCGCGATCCTGCGCGACCCCGGTGCCAAGCGGGTCGTCGCCGGCGCCCTGGTGCTCGACGCCGACCCGCCCGAGCTGCGCCGGCGCGGGGCCGCCCGCCGGTGGGCGGAGCAGCTCGCCCGTGCCACGGGCACGCCCGACCTGGCCGCGGAGGTGGGGCGCCGAGGGGCCATGCGCGTCGACGACGCCGTCGCCCTCGGCATCCCGCTGCCCCCCACGCACTCCGACGAGGTGGCCGTCCACGGTCCGTGGCTCGTGGCCACGTCTGCGCTCGAGGGCTGGTCGGCGGCCCTTGCTCAGGCGCTGCACCGCCGGGTGGCCGAGCAGCCGCTCGAGCCGAGTCTCACGGCCGAGGCGGCGGTGGCCGTGGCCGGTGTCCCCGACCGCGCGCTCCTGCCGCAGGTGGTGCACGCGGCCGACCTCGAGCTGGTCGAGGGTCGGGTCTGGGTACCTGGCGTGCGCGCCTCCCTCGGCGCGGCCGAGTCCGGTCTGCTTGAGCTCGAGGAGCGCCTGGCCGCAACGCCTTTCGCCGCGCCGGAGCAGCCCGACCTCGACGCCTGGGGCCTCGGCCGGGCTGAGGTGGCCGCCGCCGTCCGCGCCGGCCGGCTGATGCGCCTGGACGACGGGGTGCTGCTGCGACCGGACGCCCCCGCGCGGGCGATGCGGGTGCTGGCCGGGCTGCCCCAGCCGTTCACGCTCAGTGAGGCTCGGCAGGCCCTCGAGACGACGCGACGGGTCGCCGTCCCGCTGCTGGAGCACCTCGACAACCGCGGGTGGACGCGTCGCGTGGACGGCAGCCACCGCCAGGTCGTGCGCTAGCTGACGGTGGGGCGCTCGCGGGGCTGGGCGATGCCCGAGGGGTGCGCGGCGCGCAGAGGCCTGCGCCGGCCCCGGGGGAAGGGACCGGCGCAGGTGGCGCGTGGGCTGCGTCAGACGGTGCGGTAGGCGGTACCGGTCGCCGTCCCTGACGGGGTGTTGGCGCCGGTGCCGGACTGCGTACCGGACTGGGTGCCGGGCAGGCCGGGCCGGTCACCGTCTGGTCCGTGGCCGCCGGGGCCACCGGTGCGCGTGGTGATGGTCTTGAGGTCCTTGCTGACCTCGAGCATGACCGGGGTGCCGGCCTTGGTGCCGAGCACGTCGTAGGAGCCGTCGGGGTCCTTGCGCACGCTCGACACGGTGACGGCCGAGTCCTTGGCCTTCACCGCGGCGGTGACCTTGGTGAGCTCGGCGCCGGTGACCGGGGTGTCGGCGCTGCCGCCCATGCCGCCCCCCATACCGCCATGGCCGCGGCCGCCACCGGGACCGCCGGTCTCGACGGTCACGGTCTTGAGGTCCTTGCTGACCTCGACCCTGACGGGGGCACCGGCCTTGGTGCCGAAGACGTCGTAGGAGCCGTCCTCGTCCTTCCGGGCGGAGGTGACGGTGACGGCGGAGTCCTTGGCCTTGACCGCGGCGGTGACCTTGGTGAGCTCGGAGCCCGTGACGGGGGTGTGGTTGCCACCCGGGCCACGGTCGCCCTGGGGGCCGCCCTGGGGCGCGGTGCCCTGCTGGCCGTAGCCGAGCGCGTAGCCGGCGGAGGCTGCAGGGGCGTTGGTGGCCGACGCGTTCGCCAGGGAGGCCGCGGCGATGACGATGCCGGTGGCTGCGGCGATCCCGCAGGCCGCCGTGACGATGGACTTGCTGGGCACGTGGTGCTCCCCTCTCGTGTGCCGCGCCGGGTGGCGCAGGCTCTCCGACGAAGGTCGCGGCCCAGCCTGTGGTCAGGCTGTCAAGGGGCTGGGGTGGTCCTACGAGACCCCGATCAGCCGGTGGGCAGCAGGACCGTGAAGGAGGTGCCCCTGCCGAGCTCGGAGTCCACCGCGACCGAGCCCTGGTGCCGCGACACGATGCGCTGCACGATGCTCAGCCCCAGTCCGGTGCCGGGCACCTCGAGGGCGTCGGGGTTGGTGCTGCGGAAGAACTCGGTGAACAGCGAGCGCTGGTCGGCCCTGGAGATGCCGATGCCCTGGTCGGAGCAGACCAGCTCGACCCGGTCGCCGACGGTGCGCAGCTGCACGGTCACGGCGCCACCGTCCGTCGTGTACTTCACGGCGTTGCTGATGAGGTTGTCCACGAGGCGCGCCAGCTCTTCGGAGCTGCCCCAGGCGCAGGGGGCCTGCGGGGGCGCCTGGACGGTGATGGTGACGTTCGCCTGCGCTGCCCGCGGCAGGAACATGTCGACCGCGTCCTGGACGAGCGCGACCATGTCGACGCGCTCGCGCACCAGCGGCCGGTCGGGGTCGCTGACCTTCGCCAGGGTGAGCAGGTCGTCGACCAGCCCCTGGAGGCGGTGGGTGTTGCGCTCCATCACCTTGAGCGACCACGCCGGGTCGCCGGTCGGGTCCTCCTTGAGCAGCTCGAGGTGGCCCATGATCGAGGCGAGCGGGTTCTTCAGCTCGTGCGAGATGGTGGAGAAGAGGGTCGTCTTTGCGCGGTCGGCCCGTCGCAGCTCGGCGGTCATCCGGCGCTCGAGCTCGAAGAGCCGGGCGTTGACGATCGAACGGCCGACGTCCCGCCCGATCTCCAGGGCGGCGACGCGCTCGGCCTCGCTCCACGCCGGGGCGTCGGTCGAGCGCGTGAGGACCATGTGGCCCAGGCACTCGGTGCCCGCGCCGATGGGCGCTAGCAGCAGCGAGCCGGCGCCGGTGGGCTCCAGGAAGTCCGTGACGGCCTGCAGCTCGGACTCCTCCAGCACACCGCTCGGACGCGCGACGCCGTCCCGGATCACCGCCGCGACCTGCTGGCTCCAGCAGTACTCACCCATGCGACGGGCGATGTCGACCATCTCGCGGGGGGTGCGCTCCAGGCCGTGCAGGGAGTAGGCGGCGAGGCTCTCCGTCGTCGCGGCGTCCTCGTTGGAGAAGGCGCGGACCCACAGGCCCAGGCACTCCATACCGGTCCTGATGGGGTCGACGATCGCCTCGACCACGCGCGAGGGCTCCAGGATGCCCTGGGAGATGCGGGCGAGGTTCTGCACGGTGCCGGCGAGGCGGACCTGCTCGGCGAGCGTCTGGCGCTGGCGGAACGAGTTGATGGCGATGCCGGCCTGGTTGGCGAAGACCTCCAGGACGCCCTGCTGCACCTGGGTGGGCCGCTTGGCCGACAGGGGCAGGTCGACCGAGATCATCCCGATCATCTCGCCGGCCGGGTCGTAGAAGGGGGCGAGCAGGGTGTCCTCGGGGTCCCAGGCCTCGGGGTCGCCGATGACCTGCTCCTCCCACTCCGACGCGACCCAGCCTGCCGGGGCGGTGGTCGGCAGCATGGCCGCCGGGATGAAGCGCAGCGAGCCCCAGTGCTCGGCGACGGCGAACTCCGCCTCGATGCTCTCGCGCGAGGTTCGCCGGCCCATGAGCTGGGCCGTGGCGTCCGGGTGGCCGCCGATGGCGACGATCTCGAGGTCGCCGCTGGACCGGACGAGGCTGATCGCCGCGACCTGGAAGCCCACGATGTCGGCTGCTCCCTCGACCACGAGGTCGAGCAGGTCCTGAAGGCTCTCCTGCCCGCTGGCCTTGTTCATCAGTCGCGAGAGCTGACGAAGCGCCTGCACCTCGCTTGTCGAAACCGTGCTCTCCATCTGGATCCCCGTCACTCCTGCGTCACCCAACGGTGACGGCCTCACGGTATACACCCCGCCGACGGACCGCGCGGCTTATGTCGCCTTTCGGGACGTGCGGTTGAGGGTCCAGTCAGCCGTCCGACGCTGTCACCCGACGCGCCTAGTCCCTTCGGCCACATCTGCAGAGTCGAACGTTCGAAACGACCACGCAGGCCTACCCAGACCCCTCATCCGGACCCATATCTTGCCGATCGCCCAAGTTTTCGTGATGAGGAAGGTGGCTCCGTGTCCAGACTGCAGTCGGCGGCTGGCCGTGTCCCCCAAGGCTGGTCCTTCGGCGACTGGCCCCTGCGACGGAAGCTTGCTGCGGCTGTCGTCCTGCCGGTGGTGCTCGCCTTCGTGTTCGGTGGCCTGCGCGTCAAGAACGACTTCGACACGTCGACGAAGCTCGACCGCGCGGCCGACACCGTCCTGGTCATCCGCCCCGTGGTCGAGTACAACCTCGCCGTGCAGCGCCTCGCGGCCGCCGGCAGCGTCGGCGGCGGTGGCGTCATCGCCGCCATCACCAAGTACGAGTCCGCCGCGGCCGACCTCCGCATCGCCCTGAAGACCCCCGGCATCCCCGAGAGCGTGCGGCGCAGCGGCACCAGCGCGCTGTCCCTCGGCCAGGCCGTGCGCAGCGCCAAGACCCAGAACGGGTTCTCCGACGTCGTCATCGACCGGTCGGGCAGCATCGCGACGCTCCTGTCGACCGCCGTCGCCGACCTCGGCCTCTCCGACGACTCCGCCTCGGCGAAGATCGTCGTCGCCGTCCAGGACACCCTCGCCGCCCAGCGCGCGATGACCGGGCAGCAGCTCAACCTCGCCAACACCGACGACGGCGCCGCCACGCTGCGCGCCATCGGCCAGGTCGGCGCCGAGACCGCTGCCCTCACCCGCCTGCAGGCCGAGGTGCCCGACAGCGGTGCCCAGGTCCGCCAGCTGCTCAACGACAACGGCCGCCGCAACTACACGCTGCAGCAGGAGAGCATCGACAAGGACCAGCTCGCCGCGCTCGGCACGGTCGTCGAGTCGAGCAACGCCGGGTACACCAAGCTCCTCGACAGCGAGCTCGTCTCCCTCGAGAGCAACCTGCGCCAGCGCGCCTCCGACTTCCGCGGCACCGCCATCCTCAACGCGATCATCGTGGCTGCGGCGCTCATCGCCGCCCTCGCCATCGTGCTCGCCCTGCTCCGCTCGCTCCTCGTGCCGATCCGCGCGGTGCGCCAGGGCGCCCTCGACGTGGCCAACAAGCGCCTGCCCGCGGCCGTCGCCGCCATGCGTGACGGCACCGAGCCGCCGGAGTTCGTGGCCATCCCGGTCAACACCAGCGAGGAGATGGGCCAGCTGGCCCGCGCCGTCGACGACCTCCACACCCAGGCGCTGACCCTCGCCGGTGAGCAGGCCCGCCTGCGCGTGCAGGTCGGCCACATGTTCGAGACCCTCTCGCGCCGCAGCACCTCACTCATCGACCAGCAGCTCTCGCTCATCGAGCGCCTCGAGAGCGACGAGGAGGACCCCAAGCGGCTGCAGAGCCTGTTCCGCCTCGACCACCTGGCAGCCCGTATGCGTCGCAACAGCGACTCGCTGCTCGTGCTCGCCGGGACCTCCACGCGTCGCGGTGTGTCCGGGTCGGTGTCGGTGTCCGACGCCGTGCGCGCGGCCGTGTCCGAGGTCGAGAACTACGAGCGCATCGACATCGGCGACACCTCCAACGACCACGTCCTGGGCGCCGTCGGCTCCGACCTCATCCACCTGCTCGCCGAGGTCGTCGACAACGCCCTGGCCTACTCGCCGCCCACCACCCGCGTGGGGATCCGCGGTGCCCGTACGCCCGAGGGCGGCCTCCTGATCGAGGTCGACGACAAGGGCCTCGGCATGCCGCCGAAGGAGCTCGCGGGGCTCAACGACCGCCTTGCGCACGGTGGCGACATCACCCCCGACACCGCACGCCGCATGGGCCTGTTCGTGGTCGGCAGCCTGGCCAAGCGCCACGGCATCGCCGTGCGCCTGCGTCGCAACGGCGCCGACAAGCAGGGCGTCACGGTCTCGGTGCACCTGCCCGCCGGCCTGCTGGCCGACAACGCCCGCGCCGAGCGCCCGGTCCGCCCCGCAGCGGCCGCAGCCGCCGCAGCTCCTGCTCCCGCAGCTCCTGCCGCGACGCCGACCGCTCCTGCCGTCGGCGGGACGACCAAGGCGGGCCTGCCGACCCGCGTCCGTGGCGCCAGCGGAGCCCCGAGCCTCACGCCCACCCCGAGCACCGGGCCGAGCCCCGTGCCCGGTGCGGCGAAGAAGGTCCTCCCGACCCGTACCCCCGGCGCGCACGGCCCCACGGCCGGCGGCGGCATCCCCTCGATCCCGATCAAGCCCGTCATCGAGGGCGCCGAGGCCGCGGCCGAGGAGAAGGCCGCGACCAACGGCCACTCCGTGGTGGCGAACGGCAGCAACGGTGCGCCGGCTGAGGTCAATGGCAGCAACGGTGCGCGTGGCCACGACACCCATGGTGACGCCGCCGCGGACACCGCAGCCCAGGAGAAGGCAGAGGCTGGCAAGGCCGCCGAAGCCGCCAAGGCTGCTGAAGCGGCCCAGGCGGAGACCGCTGCCAAGGCGAAGGCTGCTGAGGACGCCAAGGCAGCCGAGGCGAAGGCTGCTGAGGATGCCAAGGCAGCCGAGGCGAAGGCTGCTGAGGCGAAGGCTGCTGAGGTGAAGGCTGCAGAGGCCGCCAAGGCCGCCGAAGAGGCCAAGGCCGCGGCACCCACGGCCGAGGTCACGCGCTCGGCTGCCGGGCTCCCGATGCGCAAGCCGCGCGCCACGGGCATCACCGAGGCCACTGAGTTCGCCGAGACGCCGGCCACGGCCGACACCGCGGACAAGGGCGGCGACAAGGCCAAGGGTGGACGGCTCACGAGCTGGCTCCCCAGCCGCAAGGCTGCCGAGGCCGCTCGCATCGAGGCGCTGGAGGCGCAGGAGCACCGCATGCCCTCCAACCTCTCTGCCTGGCTCGAGCACCGCGCGGCGGTCACCGAGGCGCGCGAGAAGGCGGAGCGCGGCGAGGCCACCCCGACCGAGCCCGTCGTTGCCGAGGACGCCGCGGCGACCCCGGAGACCACCGAGCTGACGGTTCCCGACGCGTGGGTGGCCGAGGCCACCGACGACAGTGCGGACGCCGCCCCGGCGGCCGAGGCCGTCGCCCAGCCCACCGAGCCGGCACTGCCGACCCGGGTGCCCGGTGCCAGCGGCTCGACCACCCCGGTGGCCGCCGAGCCCGAGCCCTTCACGGGCCGCCCGGCGTTGCGGGCACACAACACGTCGTTCTTCGGAGCCCGTAAGGCGCGCACGGTGTCCGACGCCGACCTCGAGGTCGACCAGCACGCCGTCGCCGACACCACCATGGCCGAGACCACCGTCGCGGCACACCCCACCACCCAGGACGAGCAGGTCGAGGAGCAGATTGACGTGCAGGCTGACCCCCAGGCCGCGCCCGCCGCACCGGTCGGTGAGAACACCCCGATCTACCGGTCGCTGATGTCCGCGTCGGGCCTCCCGATGCGGCTGCCCGGCACCACCATGAACCCCGGCGAGACCGACGCCCCGGCTGAGGTGACCGCCGCACCCGCGACGTCGCGCCGCGACCCCGAGGCTGTTCGCCGCAGCCTGACCCGCCACAAGAACGGTGTGAGCGCCGCGCGCACCGAGGCACAAGACGGAACCCACCGAGAGGAAGCCGATGTTCAGCACTGACGCCATGGCCCAGCCCAAGGGCGAGTACGACTGGCTCGTGGCCAAGTTCGCGACCGAGACCCCTGGCGTGTCCCACGCCATCCTGGTCTCGGCCGACGGCCTGCCCATGGCCTCCAGCGAGCAGCTGCCCGAGGACCGAGCCGAGCAGATGGCGGCGGTGGCCTCAGGTATGGCGAGCCTGGCCTCCGGTGCGGCCCGGCTCTTCCAGGGCGGCACGGTCCTGCAGTCCGTGATCGAGATGGAGCTCGGCTTCCTGCTGCTCATGAGTGTCGGCGACGGTTCGCACCTCGCCGCCCTCACGAGCACGGACTCCGACATCGGTCAGGTCGGCTACGAGATGGCGGTGCTGGTCGACCGCGTCGGCAAGATGATCGACGCGGCTGCCCGGGCGCCGATCTCGGGGTAGTCATGGCGCCCGACGCACGCGAGGAGTCGGCCGGACCCAGGCTGGTCCGGCCCTACGCGCTGACGTCCGGTCGTACCGAGTCCGTGGTGGACCTGCCCATCGAAGCCACGCTCGAAGTGCAGCCGTCCGGACGAAGTGCGAACTGGCCCGAGGGACACATGTCGGGTCGCATCATCGAGCTCTGTGCCACCTCACAGTCGGTGGCGGAGGTCTCCGCCAAGCTCCACATCCCCCTCGGGGTCGCCAGGGTGCTCCTGGGCGACCTCATCACCGCGGGACACCTCAGGACCCGCGCCACCATCTCCGAAAACACGACGACCGACGAACGACGTGAACTCATCGAAAGGACACTCAGTGGACTACGCGCCCTCTAGCCGCAACAGCGCCTCGACCAAGATTGTCGTGGCCGGCGGGTTTGGCGTCGGCAAGACCACCTTCGTTGGTGCCGTCTCCGAGATCGACCCGCTGCGCACCGAGGCCCTGGTCACCCAGGAGTCCGCGGGCCAGGACGACATCTCCAAGGTGCAGCAGAAGCACACCACCACGGTGGCCATGGACTTCGGCCGCATCACGCTCGCAGAGAACCTCGTGCTCTACCTGTTCGGCACCCCCGGACAGCGCCGGTTCTGGTTCATGTGGGACGACCTGGTCAAGGGCGCCATCGGTGCCGTGGTCCTGGTCGACACCCGTCGTCTCGACGACAGCTTCGCGGCCGTCGACTACTTCGAGGCCAAGGGGCTGCCGTTCATCGTCGCGCTCAACCAGTTCGACGACGCCGGCCAGTTCGGTCCCGACGAGATCCGTGAGGCCCTCGCGATCTCTGCCCACATCCCCGTCATCACGGTGGACGCCCGCGACCGCGAGTCGGCCAAGCACGCCCTGGTGCGCATCACCGAGTTCGCGCTCACCCAGCTCACCCGGGTCCCAGCCACCACCTGAGGCGTCCCGCACCGAGCCCACCGAGCGCACCCCCGCGCACCCGAGACAGCCCGAGCCCGGCCACCCCGCAGGGGAGTGCCGGGCTCGGGTCTTTTCGCGGCACGGGCTGGCACACTGCGGAAATGAGCACTCCCACGCCACCTCGGTCCACCGCACCGTACGGCGCCTGGGCCTCGCCCGTGAGCGCCGCCGCCCTCGCCGGCGAACGGGTCGTCCTCGACCAGCCGAGGATCGACGACGGGCACGTCTACTGGCTCGAGGGTCGTGGCACCGAGGGTGGTCGGGTGGTCCTCGTCCGGGACGGGGTGGACCTGACGCCGGCCCCCTTCAACGTGCGCTCGCGGGTGCACGAGTACGGCGGCGGCGCCTACACCGTCGACCACGGCGTCGTGGCGTTCGTCGACTTCGCCGACCAACGGGTGCGGCTCCTCGAGGGTGGCGCGGACCCACGTGTCCTGACCCCCGAGGGCGACGGGTCGCTGCGCTACGCCGACCTGCGCCTCCACCTCGGAGGCCGCCGGCTCTACTGCGTCCGCGAGGACCACCGCGGCGAGGGCGAGGCACGGAACACGGTGGTGCGCCTCGACCTCGACGGCGACAACGCCGACGGCGGGACCGAGCTGGTCGCCGGACCCGACTTCGTCGCCGCGCCGAGGCTGAGCCCCGACGGGGCGCGCCTCGCCTGGCTGCAGTGGGACCACCCGAACATGCCGTGGGACTCCACGCAGCTGTGGGTGGCCGAGGTGACCGACGACGGTCTCTCGGACCCGAGGATGGTGGCCGGCGGCGAGGGGGTGGCCGTCACGGAGCCGCGGTGGTCCGCGGGCGGCGACCTCTACCACCTCACCGACCGCACGGGGTGGGCCGAGCTGGCGGTCGTCCACCCGGACGGCAGCACCGCTGTCCTGACCGACGCCGGGCGCGAGCTGGGCTGGCCGCAGTGGGTCTTCGACCGGCCCTCGTTCGGCTTCACCGGCGACGGCACGGTGGTCTGCACGTGGTTCGCCGACGGCCGGGGCCGGCTGGGCACGGTCGCCGACGGGAGCCTGTCGCCACTGGACGTGCCGGGGGTGGCGTTCGACCACGTCACGGTCGAGGGCCGCACGGTGGTCGCACTGGTCGACCGGGTCGATCGGCCGCGATCCGTGGTGGCCATCGACCTCGGCACCGGCGCCGAGCGGGTGCTGCGGGCCGAGTCCGCGGTGGAGCTGGCCGCTGGGATGGTCACGACCCCGGAGGGCGTCTCGTGGACCAACTCGACGGGCGACACGGTGCACGGGGTCTTCCACGCACCGTCCAACCCGGCGTTCCGGGCCCCTGACGGCGAGCTGCCGCCGCTGGTGGTCAGGCTCCACGGTGGGCCCACCTCGATGACCGTCGGGGCGCTCAGCCTCGACACCGCCTACTGGACCAGCCGCGGCCTGGCGGTCCTCGACGTCAACTACGGCGGCAGCACCGGGCACGGACGGGCCTACCGCGAACGGCTGCGCGGTCGGTGGGGTGTCGTCGACGTGGACGACTGCTCGACCGGGGCTCGCGCCATGGCCGAGCAGGGCCGGGTCGACGGCGCCCGGCTGGCCATCCGCGGCGGCAGTGCAGGCGGGTTCACCACGCTGGCCGCCCTGACCGGCACGGACGTCTTCGCCGTGGGCGCCAGCTACTTCGGCGTCGGCGACCTCGAGGCGCTGGCCCGCGACACGCACAAGTTCGAGTCCCGCTACCTCGACGGCCTGGTGGCTCCCTACCCCGAGGGTCGGGACGTCTACCGCGAGCGGTCACCCCTGCACCACCTCGACAGCCTCAGCGCGCCGATGATCCTGCTGCAGGGGCTGGACGACGAGGTCGTGCCGCCCGACCAGGCCACCCGGATGGCCGACGCCGTGCGGGCCAAGGGCCTGCCTGTCGCGCACCTGGAGTTCGAGGGGGAGGGGCACGGGTTCCGCCGCGCCGAGACGATCGTGCGGGCCCGGGAGGCCGAGGCGTACTTCTACGCGCGGGTCTTCGGCTACGACCTCGCCGACGACGTGGAGCCGGTCGACATCGACAACGACCCCGGGGCATGAGCCGCGAGGCGCCGAACCTGGTCGACCTGGCCGAGGCCGACCGGCACCGGCCGCGCTTCCACTTCGTGTCGCCGGCGGGCTGGCTCAACGACCCCAACGGGTTGACGCAGTGGCAGGGGACCTACCACCTCTTCTACCAGTACAACCCGGCCTCGGCGCTGCACCACCGGATCCACTGGGGCCACGCCACGAGCACCGACCTGGTCACCTGGACCGACCAGCCCGTCGCCCTCAGCCCGGGCGATGACGGGCCCGACCGGGACGGGTGCTGGTCGGGGGTGCTCGTGGACGACGACGGTATCCCGACCATCCTCTACTCGGGACGTGACGGCGACCGCGAGCTGCCTTGTCTCGCAACCGGTTCCACCGACCTCACCACCTGGGTCAAGGACCCGGCCAACCCCGTCATCGACGGCTACCCCGAGGGGCTGGAGCTGACGGCGTACCGCGACCACTGCGTCTGGCGCGAGGACGGCCGCTGGCGCCAGCTGGTGGGTTCGGGCATCGCAGGGGTCGGCGGCACGGCGCTGCTCTACGAGTCCGCCGACCTGCGCAGCTGGCGGTTCGTGGGTCCGCTGCTCACCGGCGACGCCGCCGTCGGCACCGTCGAGGGTGGTGACTGGACCGGCACGATGTGGGAGTGCGTCGACCTGTTCCGGCCCCCGCTCACGGACGGTGTCGCCGCGGCGACCGGCGACGCCGGCGCGGACGGCGTGACGAGTCCTGTCGACGTGCTGGTGTTCTCGGCGTGGGACGCCGGGGTGACCCACCACCCGCTCTACTGGACCGGCCGCTACCGGGGTGACTCGTTCGAGCCGCGGGAGCTGCACCGGCTCGACTACGGAGGCCGCTACTTCTACGCCCCGCAGAGCTTCCGCGACGCCACCGGCCGGCGCATCGTCTTCGGCTGGATGCAGGAGGGTCGCACCGACGAGGCGATGGTCGCGGCCGGCTGGTCGGGGGTCATGTCGCTGCCGCGGGTGGTCGCGCTCGGCGCCGACGGGCGGCTCGCCCAGGCGCCGGCGCCCGAGGTGGCGAGCCTGCGCGGTGCGCAGGAGGAGTACGCCGCACAGTGCCTGACCGACGCGCCCCTGCCGCTGGGCGGCGGCGACCAGCGCGACCTCGAGGTCGCCCTGGTCCTCCCGCCCGGGGCCACCGTCGCCCTCGCCCTGGCTGCCTCACCGGACGGGGCGGAGGTGACCCTCCTCGAGCTGACGCGAGCTGGCGCGGTGGGGACGACCGACGGCCCGGCCGGCAACGGCACGACGGCGGGCAACGGCGTGACGGCCGACGACCGCCCCGAGGCGGGCACCGTGACCCTGGACCGTTCGCGCTCGAGCCTGGACCCCACCGTCGACGCCACCCCGCGCTCCGGTCCGTTCCCGGTCGGCGACGACGGGTCGGTGGACCTGCGTGTCGTGGTCGACCACTCCGCGCTGGAGGTGTTCGTCAACGGCCGTGCCCTGACCGCCCGCATCTACCCGACGCGCGAGGACGCCCTGCGGATGTCGCTGCGTGCCGTGGCCGGTGACGCCGAGCTGCGCGGGGCGACCGCCTGGGCCGTGCGCGACAGCTGGTCCGGCCCGCGCCGGCTCTACCCCTGAGGGGTTGCGCGCACCCGGTCCAGGACGGCCGCGGCCACCTCGTCCGGGTGCGACTCCGGGAGCCAGTGGCCGGCGTCGAGCTCGACGAACCGGTAGTCGGGCCCCACGCAGCGTGCGGTCCGCTCCGCCGCGGCACGTCCGAGGGCAGGGTCGTGGCGTCCCCACAGGTAGGTCGTCGGCACCCTGACCGGTGACGCGAAACCGTGGTCCGGCCCGTGTCCCTTCGCGCCGCCCGCGAGCCGGGCCCACAGGTGGGACGGGTGGAGGTCGGACGGCTGCAGGCGGGGGAGCCGGGGCCGCAGCGCGCGGTACCAGGCCAGTCCGCCGCTGGCGGCGCCCGGCTCACGGAAGCGCGCGACATACCGCTGGACCTGCTCCGGTGGCAGGCCGGTCCCGCGCAGCACGGACGGCAGGCGTCGGCGCAGGAAGGCCTCCGGCAGGACGGGGACCTGGAAGGCGAGCATGTACCAGCTCTTGAGTGCCTGGTCGCCGTGCCGCAGCGCCCACGCCATCGCGTCGGGGTGGGGGGTGGAGGCGACGGTGAGGCTGTGCAGCCGGTCGGGGTGCCGCTCGGCGAACGCCCATGCGACGGCACCGCCCCAGTCGTGCCCGACGAGGTGGACCCGCGGCGCGCCGCTCGCGTCGACGAGGGCGAGCACGTCGGCGACCAGCTGCGACATCCGGTATGCCGCCGCGCCGCGGGGGCGGGCGCCGGGGGAGTAGCCGCGCTGGTCGGGGGCGAGGACGCGCACGCCCTGCGCGACCAGGCGGGACGTCACCGGCGCCCACGCGGAACGGTCCTGCGGCCATCCGTGCAGGAGCACCGCGACGGGCCGGTCCGCTGGTCCGCCCGACGGGCCCGCGTCGGTGACGTCGAAGGTGAGGCCGTCCCTGTTGAAGTGCTCCACGCCGTCGAACCTAGCCCCCGTGGACTGCTGCGCAGCAGGTCGCAGGCGTGGGGGACAATCGGACCCGTGAGCTCCCGCCCCGCGCCCGTGCAGCTCGGCGGCAGGAGGGCCTGGGTCGTCTACGGCGCGTCGGTCGCGATCTACGTGCTCGCCGTCTTCCACCGCAGCTCGCTCGGCGTCGCGGGGCTGATCGCCGCGGACCGCTTCCACATCGCCGCGACCCAGCTGTCCGTCTTCACGATGGTCCAGCTCCTCGTCTACGCCGCGATGCAGATCCCGGTGGGGGCGCTGCTCGACCGGTTCGGCTCCAAGCGGCTGCTGCTGGCCGGGGTGACGTTCCTGACCGTCGCGCAGCTCGGGTTCGCGTTCGCCACCTCGTTCCCGGCCGGCATCGTCGCGCGGGTCTTCGTCGGCATCGGCGACTCGATGATCTTCATCCCGCTGCTCCGGATCGTGGCCCTGTGGTTCCCGCCGCTGCGGATCCCGATGGTGACCCAGCTGACCGGCCTGCTCGGCCAGGTGGGGGCGCTGGTCGCGGCGACCCCGCTCGTCCACGCGCTGCACCAGTGGGGGTGGACGCCGACCTACGCCACCGCCGGACTGACGGGTGTCGTGCTCGGGCTGCTGGTCCTCGTCGTGGTCCGCGACTCCCCGTACCCCGACCACGAGCTCGACCAGATCAAGGTCCGCGCGCTGGCCCGGACGGTGCGCGCGGCCTGGCGCACACCGGGTACCCGGCTCGGGCTGTGGTCGCACTTCTCGGCGCAGTTCGGGGCAACCGTCTTCGCGCTGCTGTGGGGCTACCCGTTCCTCGTGGCGGGGCAGGGGCTCTCGCCCGAGACGGCCGGCACGCTGCTCATGCTGATGACGGTGACCACGGTGGTCACGAGCCCCCTCATCGGCGGCTTCGTCACCCGCTACCCGTTCTCGCGGTCGACGCTCATCCTCGGCATCGTCGCCGCGATCATGACCGTCTGGGCGGTCGTCCTGCTGTGGCCGGGGCGCGCCCCGCTGCCGCTGCTGGTGCTGCTCGTCGTCGTCACCGCGGTCGGTGGGCCCGGCTCGATGGTGGGCTTCGACCTCGCACGCACCTTCAACCCGCCGACCCGCCTCGGCAGCGCCACCGGCATCGTCAACGTCGGCGGCTTCCTCGCCTCGCTGTCGACCGTGACGCTCATCGGGGTCATCCTCGACCGCGTCGCCCCCGGGGGCCCGAGCACCTACGACGTCGACACCTTCCGCCTGGCGATGTCGGTGCAGTACCTCGTGTGGGGCCTCGGGGTGGTGCAGATCCTGCGCTACCGACGCCGGGCCCGCCGCGAGCTCGCGGCGACCGACCCGGACGCGTACGCCGCCCTGCGTGCGGGCCGCAGCGTCGCCCACTGAGGCCCGCGCCGACCGTTCGAGGGCCTGTTGCCGACCTCCCACAGGTGACCCGCAGGCCTCTCACCTGCGAAAACGCAGATTTCGTGACCGATTCGTGACCATTTCTGGACACCTGATCGAAGAAGCGCGACCACCTGCTGAAAAACATCCGTGTAACTCCCCGAACCACACGGATGTCATTTCGTGGAGAGGGCTTCGAGGCGTGGGATTGGTGTGACGAGAGGGTTTGGAGTGAAAACCCGGCCCTAGTCTGCTGCGGCTGCCAGTCCCCGTCGAAAGAGGCATCCCCCGTGCCAGGCTCACCGTCTGTCCACCGCGCGCTCCGCGCCGGCTCGGCCCTCTCCCTCGTCGGCCTGCTCACGCTCACCACGGCCCTGGCCGCCACCGCGGAGCCCGACCCCGTCTACCCGTCCAAGGCGCAGGTCGACCGCGCCAAGGCCGCCGTCACCGGCGCCGCCGGGCAGATCGCCGCCCTCGACGCGCAGTACGCCGCGGCCAGCGCCCAGCTCAGCCAGGTCCAGGACCGCGCCGCCGCTGCGGCCGAGGCCTACAACGGGGCCCGCCTCCAGCTCCAGCGCCGGGCGGACGAGACCGCAGCCGCCCAGAAGCGCGCTGCCGCCGCCGAGAAGGTCGCCGAGGCGGCCAGCCTCGAGGTGCGTCGGTACGCCGCAGGCGTCTACCAGCAGGGCGGCAGCCTCGGCGAGATCGAGGCCTACCTGTCCAGCGACGGCCCCCAGGACCTGATGGACCGCGCCACGGCCCTCGAGGCCGTCGCCGACGCCCGCGCCCGCTCCGTGCAGGAGGCGCAGGCCACCTCGATCGTCGCCTCGACCATGAAGCGCCAGGCCGCCCAGGCCCAGGCTGCCCAGGCCAAGGCCGCCACCTCGGCCCAGGACGCGCGTGACGCCGCGCAGGCCCAGGCCGACCAGGCGCAGGCGGCAGCCGTCTCCATCCAGAAGCAGCAGGCGTCCCTCGTTACCCGCATGGCGACGCTGCGCAGGACCTCCGTGGCCCTCGAGCGCCAGCGCCAGGACGGCCTCGCCGCCGCCGCGGCCGCACGCGCCGCAGCTGCGGAGGCCGCCCGACAGGCCAAGCTGGCCGAGGAGCGCGCCGCCGCGGCCCGCAGCGCAGCGGCGAAGAAGGAGGCGCAG